>JAITJJ010000014.1 GCA_031278965.1 Deferribacteraceae bacterium | reverse complement strand
ACAAACCTTATTTTATCCGCTTGTGCGCTTTATCTCTCGCCACTCTGCTAGGGAAAATAACTTTAACTTCAACGGACGCTCACGATCTCCACGGGTATAGCCCAAGTTCATAGGATATTTGTCCTTGAGTTTTAAGGCGGAAAGGGATAAAGTTATTAATAGTTTTAAGTATTGCTTCATTAAAAGTTATCTCATTTTGAGGATTGCAGATGAAAAAGATAGCAGTGGATCTTGGGAGCAGATTTATCAAAATCGCCGTCTTAAAGGAAGAAGGCTATGATTTCTATAAAGAAAGCACCGTTGAATTCTATAAAAAGTATATAAGAAGAGGAAATAAGGGTGTTTATATTGATCTGGACGATCTGGGGATTGATACAAAAAATGCTTCCATTGTATCAACAGGGTATGGGCGCTATCTGATGAACTTTGTAAACGCTGAAACGATTTCAGAGATAAAAGCACACTTCTTCGGAGCAAAGGTGCAGACAGCGGAGAATAACTTCACCCTGGTGGATATAGGAGGGCAAGACAGCAAGGTGATACAGGCAAGAGACGGTTACATTAACGATTTTTCCATGAATGATAAATGCGCCGCATCTACCGGCCGTTTTGTGGAGCAAGCGGCACGTATCCTTGATATTCCGGTTGAAGAGTTTATACAGACAAGCGATTCTCCCGCCAAACTCTCCGATACCTGCGCCATATTCTGCGAAAGCGAGCTCATTGGTCTTTTGGCACAGGGGGAAAAGGTTGAACGTCTTGCAAGCGGCGTAAACCTCTCTGTAGCGCGGCGGATGGCGCCGCAGCTTATCCGCTATAAATCTGACAAAGTATTTGCGGCAGGGGGTGTTGCTGCTTCAAAAGCAATTTTGGGTTTTCTTACGGAGCTCACCCGCCTTGACATAACCCCGCTGCCTATCCCACAATATAACGGCGCCATAGGCGGACTCAATCTTCCGGCAAAATTCTGATTTTTACAATGTCCGCTTTGAAAGCTGCTCTCTTCATTGTAATACTTTTTTCAATCTCCGCCTTAGCTTCCGAAACAGAGTTAAAGGAGCTTATTCAGAGGGCGGGCGCCGGGGATGCGTCCGCTCAGTCACAACTCGGCTACTATTATCTTATCGGTGAAAAAGTTGGCAAAGATATTGAGATTGCCAAAAGCTGGCTGCAGAAAGCCGCCAATCAGGGAGATATTGAAGCGGCTTATGATCTGGGGGTTTTGTCGGAGGGGGAGCGCAACTATCTGTCCGCAGTTCGTTTTTATCGCATGGCGGAGAAAGATACCTATGCCGAACTGCGCCTTGCGCGCCTATATTCAGAGGGGTTGGGGGTTGCGCGGGATGAAGCCGCCGCAGCGGATCTGATAATTTCCGCCACGGAGAGCGGAGAGGCGGAAGCATTATATATGGCGGGGCTAGCTTACCGTTACGGGAAAGGGATTCCCGTTGACTATGAGAAAGCCTTAAACAACTTTTTGGAAGCGTCACACCGACTCTATCCTCCGGCTTATACGCAAGTCGGAAAGTTCTATGAAGAAGGGATAGGGGTTGAAAGCGACAGGGAGGCGGCGGAAAGCTATTACAGAAAGGCTCATAATGCGGGGGATACGGAGGGAATATATCTCTTGGGCGCTCTCCTTGAAAAAAAACTGAACTTTGAAGAAGCGGCGTTTTACTATGAAGCGGCGGCGGAAAGAGGGGATAATCGCTCCGCCGCAAAGTTGGCTTCTTTCTACGAAAACGGGATAGGCGTTGAAAAAGATTACCTCAGGGCGGTCAGTCTCTATCTAAAATCTGTCGGCACAGACGGCGGATTTTCGGAAAATCGTCTGGGAATCTTTTACAGAAGCGGTTTCGGTGTGGAAGCAGATCCGGAAGCCGCACGGGAGTGGTTTATTAAAAGTATAAGGCAAGGCTATACAATCTCATATAAGGCGCTCGGCTATATGTATATATTGGGGAATTTCGGGGAGGTAAATCAGGTGCGCGGTTGCGCGTATCTCTATAGAAGCGGCGATGAGAAAGACGGCGCCTACTGCGACGGCATCCTTGCCCCCCGCGCCCAAAAAGCGGCAAAAAATCTGGAGATTGTTAGATGAGCTCAAAAAAAAGATATGAAGATTTGGGGTTTGCCAAGCTGGATTTTTCAAGGGCAAGCCGCACAGGTTATCATGAAGTGATATTCGGGGAAGGCAAGAGCATAAAGCAGGCGGGGGATATATTTGCCCGCCTCGCCAAGGATAACGAAACGGTGATATTAACCAGAGCAAATCCCGAAATGGGGGACTATGTCCTCTCGCTATGCCCAGATGCGGTTTACCATCCAACAGCCAGGATAGCGGAAAAACACAACAGGGCAAAATCTCCTGTCGGCTTTGTGGCAGTGGCAACAGGCGGAACGGCGGACGAGCCTGTTGCGGAAGAGGCGGCGGTGGTTTTGGAAGCGTTTGGAAGCCGGGTGGAGAGATTTTATGATATAGGTGTTGCAGGGGTGCATAGAATCTTTGACAATTTAGACGGTTTAAAAAAAGCCAACTGCATAATTGCGGTTGCGGGTATGGAAGGTGCGCTCCCGTCAGTTATAGGGGGGTTGGTGTCCGTTCCGTTAATTGCAGTGCCAACCTCTGTGGGCTACGGTGCAAATCTGGGCGGGGTGACAACCCTGCTCTCTATGCTCTGCTCCTGTGCGGCGGGCGTAAGCGTGGTAAATATTGACAACGGCTTCGGCGCAGCCTATCAAGCCGATATGATAAACAAAATGGTTGCGAAAAGCGGCGGAAAGCTGAGAATATAAATAAGCAGACGGGAATCATTTAATGCACAAATTTATAAACAGGCTTGCTCAAAATTTCTCTGTGAAGATTGTCCCCATAATCCTCTTGTCTTTTTCGCTTTTTTCTCTGATAATCCTCCTGTATATATTTCGTTACAATTTCCCTTCTGCGGATGATTATTGGTATTCCGGCTATACCGGGACAATTCATAACCGCACTCAAGGTGTTGCCAATATTTTTAAAGGGGCATTTGAAGGGAGTATGGAGTGTTATAAAAGCGCTAACGGCAGAGTTGCGGCTAATTTCCTCTATGCCTTATTTCTTGCGCCGAAAAGCCTGACAAGTTATAAATTAATTCCCGCGTTGGTTTATATCTTATTCTGCTTTTCTTTCATCTACCTTATTCTTATTTCAAAGATCAACCTCGTTTTGCGCCAAAAGCTCTGTATTGCGGTGACACTTTTGGCGCTTTTGTTCGTTTCGGCAAACTATATCCATAATACCATTTATTGGATGGGCGGGGTAACCAATTATTTTTTCAGTTTAACCTTATTTGTCATATCTTTTTCTGTTTTTATTAAAAAAACACGAAAGTTCCCTTATTTTCCGCTTGTTATTGCTTCATTCCCAATGATTATAGTGTCTCTCTCCAACGAAACCCTGACTTTTACCGGATTATGGTTTTATTTTGTGCTTCTGGTTTGCTCTATATATTATAAAGACCGTTATAGGATAATTATAACGGCTGTTTATATAATAATCCTTTTTTTAGGTTTACTAACGGTATATTTTGCTCCCAGCACCTCTATCAGAGCTGCGGCAAGCGCTCACGCTTCGGGGGATTTATTCTGGAGCATAGGGCACGCTTTAGCCCTTTCATTTGATAAAACCGCCCAGTGGTTATGTTCACCGTTGATACCGTTAGCGCTTTTAACAACTGTTACCGCAAGGGGTTTGCAGTTGCCCCGCTTAAAGTTTATTAAGGCGATAGGGGCAAAAGGCGAACGTATACACGGGGTGCTGTTTTTTGTGTTTGCTTTTTCAATTATATGGGCGGGACATTTTGTGAGCACCTTTGGAAGAGGCGGCGGCGGGTTGCCCGACAGGGCTAAATTTATGCCGCGTTTCTTCTTCATTATATTAACTTTTATTGCTTTGCTATATATCTTTAAGAGTTTTGATATGGGAACAAAACTCCTGAATTTTAAAAGAGCCGCTGCCGTTTTGCTCTTTTTCTTTATTACAATCCTCCTTTCCCGGCATTTTGCGCCGTCCGTTATGTATGCGGGGCAGTTTAATAAATACTATCTTCAGTTGGAAGAGCGCTATGATGCCCTTCTCTCTTCGGAAGAAGATTTTCTTATATTTCCCCCGTCCCCTTTTCAACCCCCGCTTCTGGCAGAAACATATTTTTACACCAGTTGCGAGGGAGGCGGCAAATATATGGCATCCTATTTTGGGAAAAAATGCGTAATCCTGGAGGGAAAACCGGATGGATACGGCAACTATCCCACATTGAATTCAATCTTGAAATTACAATAAAAGGATTTATGTTAAAATAACGGACGGTTTGCTAAGATATAATAATGGAATTCGGAGGGTAAAATGTCATTAGTTCGAGAGCGGTATCCGGCGGGATACAAGGTAAATGCGGTGAAGTTATCATATATATTGCCGCACAGTGTATCGGAGATAGCGAGGGATTGGGGAATAAGTGCGTCATTGTTGGCATATGGGGGAAAAGAATGATACTTTTAATAGAGGCAAGCCCAAGGAAGAATGGGAACGGCGCCTATATAGCCGCTAAAATTTTTGATCGTTTTAAAGACAAGGGAGTAACCCGATTTCGCCTTTCAGAGATGGATTTTAAGGATTGCCTTGCCTGCCGCAGCTGCAAGAAAAATGATTCCGTCTGCATTACCAAAGATGATATGCAAAAAATATATCCGTTCCTTTTGGATGCGGATACCATCATTTTAATCTCTCCAAGTTACTATGGGTTTGTGAACGGTGAGGCAAAAAAGTTTATTGACCGGCTTTACTGTATGAAAAAAGCGGATAAGACCTCCAGATACAAAGAGGGCGCGAAGTTGGTTTTTCTGCTTACTATGGGAAAAGGCAACCGAGACAGGGGAAATTTCACCCAGGAGTGGCTGAAACAGATTGCGGACAACAGCTCCCTAAAGTTCTACGGAGTCAGCATCCCCAACTGTTCGTTTGATAATACGGACGGGGCATTGTTAAAAGCGGAAGAAGTTTTGATGGGGGTGAGTTTTTTTGGGGTATAGGGAAACTGAGGACAAGAACAAAATTTTTTGTAATGCATCTTACTGCTGTTGTTTTGCCGCTTCTCTCTCACTTGCAAGCTCCTGAGCCCGGGCAAGGGCTTTATCTATATGATTTGTAACATTCTTTTCTCCAAGTAGATTTATGAGACCGCTCGCTTTTATCAGTTTAAATGGTTCCGGCTGAACTCCGGACAATATCAGGGTGGCTCTGTTTCTAAGGCAGGTGGCGGCAAAGGTTTCAAGGGCATTTAATCCTGTAGTATCCATCACGGGGACGCTGCGCATTCGCAATATTATAATTCCTGACACATCCGCAACGGATTCCATTGTATGGATAAGGTTGTTGGCGGCGCCGAAAAAGAAAGGTCCGTTTATCTCATATACGTTCACACCGTCGGGGACATCCTTAAAACGGAGATCGTCCGTATTTACACCGGTTCCGGTGACGAGGTCAAGGGTTGTAACGTCGCTCATCCTTTTTATAAAGAGGAGCGCCGCCATTACTACGCCCACTTCCACCGCAACCGTAATATCCACTATCACGGTCAGGAGGAGTACGATCACCATAACAAACATATCGCTGCGGCTCTGGCGGCTGAACTTTATAAGCCTGCGGGGATCGAACATATCCCACGAAATAACCGAAAGCATCCCCGCAATTGCCGCCATCGGGATCATCTCCGCCGCTTTTGCAAAGAAGATTATAAACACTAAAATTGTGATTGCGTGAATCATCCCCGCAACAGGGGTTTCACCGCCGGCTTTTATATTGGTTACGGTGCGGGCGATGGCTCCGGTGGCGGGCATCCCTCCGAATATTGCCGAAACGATATTGCCTATCCCCTGTCCAAAAAGCTCTGTGTCGGAATTGTGGCGATCCGTGGTCATACCGTCCGCCACCACAGTTGAAAGCAAAGATTCAATAGCCGCCAGAATAGCGATGGTAACTGCGGATGGAAATACCGCCTTTGCCATATCAAAAGAAAACTCCGGCAGAACCGGAGTCGGCAGACTTCTGGGGAGTTCTCCAAAATGGGAGTATATGGTGGGCACGGGGATATTGAATATAGCGACCGCAAGAGTCACCAAAACTATGGCAAAGATATGGCTTGGAATCTTTTTTAAAGTTTTTCTTACCGTCATTATTATGGCTATGGTCGCAAGCCCCACCCCAACTGACCAGAAGTTCACGGAGTGAACGGAGGTAACGGCAGCCCTATACGCCGCAAATTTTTCCGCAAAATCCGCCGGAACGCTCCCCATATTCAGTCCTAAAATATCTTTCAACTCCGTTGTAAAGAGAATCACCGCTATCCCCGCGGTAAAACCGAGCACAACAGGATAGGGGATAAATTTTATATATGAGCCGAGTCTGGTATAGGCAAATAGAATTAATATAACTCCCGCAATAATTGTAGCTAATGAGAGCCCCTGATAACCATATTTAGCCGCTATGGCATACACTATCACAACAAAAGCCCCGGTGGGGCCCCCTATCTGGAAACGGCTGCCACCCAAAAAAGATATGAAAAAGCCCGCTACTATAGCGGTAAAAAACCCCCGCTCAGGTTCAAGCCCGCTGGCGATAGCAAATGCCGAGGCAAGGGGAACCGCCACTATCCCCACCGTCAAGCCTGCTACCAGGTCTTTTTTAAAGATTGAAAATGAATAGGTTTTTATACACTCAAAAAACTTGGGATATATTTTAGCAAATTTTATAACAGCCATTCTGTTTCCTTTCAGAAAAGAGGTCAAATAATCAGAAAAACGGTTCTACTCTTGTTTAAAAGAAAATGCAATAGATAATTCTTAGTTGCATTAGTGAATATATTTAACAGTTAATATGAACCCATAAACGTTCTCAATATATCCCGTTTCACAGCAGGGTGAACGAGTGTTACGGCAGGAGTTGTGAGCTTGTGTATTATGGCGTAACCAATTATTACTTTGAGATTGATAAAATATAGGGTATCCAAAGAACATAAACCCAATTCTGCACGAATTTCCAAAAGGTAACTACTGCTGCCACTGCCGTAGCTTGACTTTTCTTCAATTGCAATCCAAGCCATATAGCCGCTTAGCGTTTCCGCGATTCTTAAGGGAGCGGCGGCGTTAAGCGCTGCCCCTTGCCCGCAAAAAAATCAGTAGACTCCCACACTCTCCCAGAAAGCCTTGCTGACAGATGACGCCCTGTGACAAAATACGCCCGCCGTTTCCGTATATTCATAGATTTCGATTCTGTTGCCTGATGTTGTATCTCTGTAGTATCTTTTGCCGCCGCTGATATCGGTTTCCTCATGGCCAGCAAACCTAAGGCGGGCGCCTTGATCTTCAAACCAGAGGGCTACATCGCCTACGTATTCGGTCAAAGCTCCGAAACCCGCATTTGTAAATCCTGTAACTTCAGGATAGTTTGCTGAAAAAAATTCATTAGGAGTTACGGAGGGGAAAGCGAGTTTTAGGCAGTTGTCATTCGGGCTGCCTGCTATCGGGTGATAGAACTCCGCTCTCAGAAGATATTCGCCTGCGTTCTTAGTATAAAAGTTTGAGTTATCGCCGGAGGCGGAAAGAAATACGATTAGTATCTTGTGGATATTATTGGATAAAAACCGTTTCATAAAAGAAACCTCCGTTAATTTTGCTCATTTTATGAGCTTTGAATATTTGCCTTTCAGCGTTTTCATTGGGGCGGAGGGCTATTCTTTCCCAGAGAGTGTATACTTTAAACCTTCCCTTTTTTTTAGACAGCTTTTCGGCACATTTTGGGAATAATTCTTGCATTAAAAATTATGACTATCCAATTAGCTCATGACAAGTGATTTTACTCGAACAGGCACACGCCGCTACAAGGCGCGGGAACACGCCGCCTGCCAACCATCGCCTGTTGAAGCGGTAGCAGAACTCATC
>JAITJJ010000178.1 GCA_031278965.1 Deferribacteraceae bacterium | reverse complement strand
AGACGAACAAAGGTTGTATCCAAAAGCGTTCATATGGTGGATTTGACTATGCGTATTTGGCTTGCAGTAAACACCTCGCTTTTAGAAATAATACGGGGGCAATTCTTATATATATTTAGATAAACACTCTCGGAATCCTTAAAAGCAGCAGTTGATTGATTTAATTATGTATTATGGTGTATCTCCGAAACGGGAGAGATTCCAAGACAGAGGTCTTGTGTGGATAGGTTTGATCATAAAGAGGCTTTCCTTAAAAAAGATGTTATAGATTTAATTAGGGCTTAATTTATGAGATGGTGGCAGCGGGTATCTTTCAGGAAGAAAATAATTTTGCCTATATTGGCGGCTTTTTTATTTTCTTATGCGGTCATACTTTTACTGGTCTATAAGACAGTTAAAAGCGAAATAGAAGAATTAGCCACGCGTGATGCTTGGAACACATCGGCTAATTATGGCAATCAAGTCAAGAACAAGCTTGATATTGTAGGGGAACTTGCCATTTCACTGTCGGAAACTATTCCTATGCTGTCAGGAAGCGGAAAATTTTCACGGGACGACATATTTTCTTATTTGCGTTCCGCAGTTGTAAATTCCGAAGATATTTTTGCAATTTGGGTGGCATGGGAACCTAACGCGTTTGACGGGGAGGACGCTAGTTTTGCAGGGAAAAACGGTGAAAATCCAAACGGACAATTCAGCCCGTTAATCTATAAATCCGGCGGCGCATATGTACAAACAAGAACTTTTGATTATGCCATAGACAGTTACACTGAAGCGGCAAAAAGCAGCAAAATTCATATCACTAATCTTGAAGAACGCAGATATGGAAGTGTTACAAAGAAAGTGGTTTCTTACAGCATCCCTTTTTATGATAAGAGTAAAAAGTTGGAGGGTGTTGTCGGAATTGACATTAATTTTGACAGTATTGCGAAGCTTCTTTTGAATAGTAAGGTTTATGAGAAAGGGTATATGTTTTTGCTGTCAAACGATCAGACTATCCTTATTCACCCTACGGAAAGCTATGTGGGAAAACCGAGCCCTGTAGCCAAGGAGCTTAAACCGTATTCGGACAGGCGGGAGGCGTATTTTCTTGAACTTGTAGCCATAAGCACAAAAGAAGTGTCGCTGGCTTTTCACAATCCGATAGTTTTGGGTACTGCCGATTATGTTTACTACCTGGGTATTATAGTGCCTAAAAAAGAAGCCTTCAGTGCAGTGACAAAAGTTGAAATGATAATTGTCTGCATAGCCGCTGTGGCTCTGTTATTGGTATTGCTGGTACTATTGCTGCTGTCTCGTTCACTGATGAAACAATTGGGCGGAGAGCCGAACTATGTTATTGAAAAGATCGGACAGATAGCCAAAGGTGATTTTACCGTGGAGCTTGTAACTGCGGGAGCGCACAAAGAAGAAAACCTTGCTGGTTCAGTGCAGGAGATGGTCGCCAGCTTAAATGAGCTAATCAGACGGGGGGCGAGTATCGCTGAAAATTTAAGAAGATTTTGCTCCAATCTGTCCGCCAGCGCGCAGCAGCTTTCCGCCCGTATGGTTGATCAAACAGATCGCTCCAGGCAAATAGGCGCCTCCGCAACCCAGATGACTGCTGCAACTGAAAGCATAGCAGGCCACATTTCTGAAATAGCATCCTTCTCAAATGAAACAGCCGAAAAGGTGGTGGTCGGCAAAACAACGGTAGCCGGTTCTGTTGCCGGCATATTGAAGATAAAAGAAACGGTTGATCAAGCCTCCGGCATGGTCAACGCCCTCAGTTCAAAGACATCGGAGATAAAAAAGATTGTGGGGGTCATTACTGCGATTGCGGATCAAACGAACCTTCTTGCTTTGAATGCAGCCATTGAAGCAGCTAGAGCGGGGGAAGCCGGAAGAGGTTTTGCAGTTGTGGCGGATGAAGTGCGAAAGCTTGCCGAAAACACTCAGAGTGCAACTGCCGAAATCGCCACCCTTGTCAGTGCTATCCAAAAGGAGATGCAAAAGGTCACCTCATCTATGTCGGGAGTTATCGAACAGGTCTCCGATGGAGTGGAATCCTCCCGTCAAACAACCGAAGCCCTTGCCGAAATTGAAAACGGTATGACTGAACTTGAAAGCATGATTGAGAGCATATCCGCCGCCACTCAAGAGATGTCCTCAAGCAGTGCCCATGTTTTGGACGATATCAATACTGTGGTAAGCATGTCCGGCGAAGTTTCTGACACTGCCGCCCACTTGTCCGGCAATGCCGCTGAGCTTGAGAAAGTTGCCCATGATATGGGAGATATGATGAAAAATTTCAAAGTTCAGTGCGGAGAGGATGATGAAAGTTGCAAGATATTTTACAGGGAATAGGGTGGCAATTCTCCGCTCAAACTGTTTAGCGAAAGGCAACCTGGTTCGTTTCAAAACGTCTGTGTGTTAAATCGCTGTATTTCCCCGCTTGCAGCTTACGGCAGGCGGGATTTTTTAAAAATCATTTAAAACCAGATTTTACGATCTTTTACATAGCTCTTACAATTCTTAAACATTTTTTTGCAATACATATTGACAATATATATGATTAACGTGTAATCTGCTTTGCTGATAGGCGGCTTGGGCTTATAAAGTTTTTATAGAATTGTTTATGAGAGGGAAAAGTGGAAAAATATGAATTTTCCAATGTGAATGAGCTATTTGTTAAAAATGCCTGCAGATACCCGAAAAAAACCTACATTTTCTTCTATAACGAAAAGATAAGCTATCAGAAAACCTATGAGGAAGCGGTTCGTACCGCAAATGCCCTTGCTGCAAACGGTGTTAAGCAGGGCGACAGGGTAGCCATTCTTATATCCAACACTCCGGAATTTTTATACGCCTATTTCGGAGCAGTAATGCTCGGAACCGTAACTGTCCCGATAAACACCTTCCTTTCGGGGCGGGAGGTCTCCGTAAACCTGAATGACTGTGAAGCGGAATACCTTATCTCCTCCACAGAGTTTGAAAAAGTTGTTGCCACCGTAAAAAACGAGGTTAAAACCATAAAGCAAGCTTTTTCTTTCGGCACAACGGAGTTTGGTGGGGTGGACATATTAAAATATTCCGCTGTGAAAGATTTTAGCGATCCTATAATAGATGCAGAGGATATAGCCACTCTGCTGTATACTTCAGGCACCACAGGGGTTCCAAAGGGGGTAATGCTAACCCATAGCAACCTCCTTGCCAATGTATACGGTTTTAAGGTGAAGCTCAATACCCGCCGCAGCGACCGTTTTGTCGCTCTCCTCCCCCTTTTTCACGCATATGCTTTTATGACCTGCATTTTAGGTCCCCTTGAATCCGGTTGCAGCATAATTCTTTTGGCTTCCGTAAAAGATATGGCGAAGAAGCAGTTTAAGAAACAGCTCCTCCTCCTTCGTCCCACCGTTCTTTTAGGTGTTCCCCAACTCTATGCCGCCCTTGCAAAGGTGGATACAAACTGGCTTACAAAGCTCCTCTTCCCGTTTCATCTATGTGTGAGCGGAGGGGCTCCCCTTGCTATGGAGATATTGAATAAATTTTATCAAAACTACGCCAAATCTGTTATTGAAGGTTATGGGTTAAGCGAAGCATCGCCCATAGTATCGTTCAGTCCCAAATATAGACCTAAAGCAAGAACCATAGGTACACCCCTTTATAATTTGGAAGTAAAGATCGTCGACGAAAACGATAATACCCTCCCCATAAACACCAACGGGGAACTCTGCATAAAAGGTCCGTCTATCATGAAAGGGTATTGGAATAAGCCGGAGGAGACGGAAAAGGCATTGAAAGACGGGTGGCTGCACACAGGCGATATCGGATATATTGACGAAGAGGGATATATCGCCATTGTGGACAGGATAAAAGATTTAATCATATCCAAAGGGATGAACGTTTACCCGAGAGAGATAGAGGAGCTTCTATATAAATATCCGGGGGTTCAGCTTGCCGCCGTCATAGGTTTAACGGTTAAAAATGACGAGGTGGTGACCGCCTATATATCTGTGGATGAAACATATGATGAAAGCGGTTTGAGGGATTACCTGAAAGAGAACCTTGCCGCCTATAAGCACCCGAAAAATATTATTGTCACTGATAAGATACCCATAACCAGTTCCGGTAAAATCGCGAAACAAACCATTAAAGAGATGGCATACAGAGGGGAGATATAGGGATTGCGTTTTGGCGGAGCAATTCGCCGCCGTAAACCTAAATATTAAATGTGCGGGCTGCTCCGCACTTTTTACCCGTATCCCGAGAAGGGCTTTGTGGGGCGGGTAGGCAAACCGCATATTTTGGTATTATTATAACCTTTAGGAAGGGATTTTAGTTAACAGCATCTGTTTTGCTTTTTCTAAAGTCAGATAGGTTTTCCCATTAATTTTTTTGGGGGGAGGGTGCAAAAAAGTATGGAAAATTATGAATTTTCCTCCGTTAGTGAATTGCTTACAAAAAACTTAAAAAAATTCTCCCGCAAAACTTTTATCTTTTTTAATAAAGAAAAGATAACCTTCCAGAAAACATGCGATGAAGCTATCCGAGTTGCAAACGCCCTTGCGGCAAACGGAGCGGAGAAAGGAGACAGGGTCGCTATTCTTATCTCCAACTCCCCGGAGTTTTTATATGCTTATTTCGGCACATCTATGCTGGGGGGCGTTACTGTTCCGGTTAACACCTTTCTGTCGGGACGGGAGGTGGCGGTAAATTTAAACGATTGTGAAGCCAAATTTTTTATAACCACCGAAGAGTATGAAAAAGTGGTTTATGAGGTAAAATCTGAAGTAAAATCGGTTCAACATATCCTTACCTTTAAAGATCTAAGTTTCTCTTCCATAAATATAACCCATTATTCGACGATAAAAGATTTTGAAGAACCTTCCTTTGATTTGAAAGATCTGGCAAGTTTAGTGTATACCTCAGGAACTACCGGGGTATCAAAAGGGGTTATGCTCACCCATAGCAACCTAATTGCAAACGTTTACGGCTTCAAGTATAAATTAAACACCGCTCCGTGGCATAGAGTGGTGGTTGTTCTCCCCCTCTTTCATGCTTATACCCTTATGACATGTATTTTAGGTCCTCTGGAAGGCGGATGTAGTATAATCCTCCTTGCCAATGTGAATGATACAAAGAAAAAGCTCTTTAAGCGGCAGCTTCTCTTTCTGCGCCCCACCGTTTTATTCGGCGTGCCCCAGCTTTACGCCGCCCTTGCGAAGCTGAACGCAAATTTTCTTACAAAATTGCTGTTCCCTTTTCACCACTGCGTATGCGGAGGGGCGCCCCTTGCTATGGAGATAAGCAATAAATTTTATGCAAACTACGGCAAACCGGTTTTGGAAGGTTACGGGTTGACGGAAGCC
>JAITJJ010000176.1 GCA_031278965.1 Deferribacteraceae bacterium | reverse complement strand
TAGTTTAAATTTATTTTAATTAAATTCAGAGCCCTCAGTTATAGCGGTTTTTATTTTGTATACTATATGGAAGGCAAGAAAACCCCTTCATCGGAGTTAAAAGAACATAGTAAAGGTTTAATACTCCTGTTCTAAATAAAGAATTTCCCTGCCAGCGTTTCATCAGAATGGAGTTATGTCCATTTCATTCTTAAGGATTTAAACAAAAACAAAATATTTTTATATTTTCGTGTATTTTTTATTTTACCACTTGACAAAGTTTAACTTACTATTGTATTGTTTTGCTATGGAAATAATTGAACGGTTTGAGTTCTTAAAAGAAAAAATTTCTCGGCTTATTGCCGATAATGAGAGGCTTTCCAATGAGAATCAACGGTTACAAGGCGAGGTAGCCCGAATCATTGATGAATATGATGCCTTAAAAAATAGTAGCTCTCAAGTTTTCGCCGAGAGAGAAGAAATAAAGGAACGTGTGGAACGCTTAATCGAATTGATTGGCGACTAAGATTTAGCAGAGGACACTATGAAAAAACTGGATCTCACCGTTTGGGGACAGATGGTGAGTGTGAATTCCGATGAAAGCGAGGAATTCATCCGGTGCGTGGCGGACTATCTTAATAACAAAAAAACAGAAGTAGAGACAGATGACCCAACCCTTGTCAGCACGCAGATTGCAAATGCAAGAGCAGCATTTTTACTGGGCGCAGAGTTATTTGTAGCAAAGCAGCGTGTAGAAGAGATTGAGGCAAGGCTTGTTCAGATTGAAACGCTTTTGAGGAATTGTTAAAAGGAAACACCCTGCGGTGTCCGTGATTGGATCTTACAATTTGCAGCCAACACTTTGTAATAGGGTATGATATCGTTTGGTGGTGTGCAAGCCCGTATTTTGACGGGAAGCCTAAAGCCAGAGTATCACTCCCGACCTGTGAAAACAGGCTCAAAATGTTTCTCCACACGGCACATGCGGGGTTTATGGATATATATGCTACCTCACCCGTTGCTGCCAATAGCAGCAGAAAGGGAATGATTTTAGCCGCTTTACTGAAACCTAAGAACTTTGATGAGCTTTTAGGACAGGATGGGCTGTTTTCTTCAACGTCTGTTTTACGCCGCATAATCACCGCCGGAAATTTTGACAGCTTAATCTTTGTCGGCCCGTCCGGCACAGGGAAAACCACTGTTGCACAGATAGCTGGTGAAACTTTAGGGATGCCGTTTGCATCCCTTCACTCCACCACCGCTGGTTCCGCCGATCTTAAAAAACTCAGCGATCTGGTGGGCAATACCCCGTCCCTGGTGTTCATAGACGAGATACACAGATATAACAAAACTCAACAGAATCTCCTCTTAAAACTTGTTGATGACAGACTTATTAAAATTATCGGAGCGTCCACAGAAAACCCGATATACAGTCTAATTCCCGCTTTCCGCTCCCGCAGCCTTATATTTAATTTTAAGCCGCTGGCTAGGGAAGATTTTCTCATTTTAGCCGGGCGGGCAACAGAGGAGCTTAAAAAAATATATAATGTTTCAGATATAGATTTTGGCGAAGTTTTTGAAGATATATCCCGCGAAGCGGCAGGGGATGCGAGGCGGTTCTTAAACCTCTTGGAAGTAGCGGCGCTTACGGGAAAGAGAGAGGAGCATACCCTTGTCCTGTCTTCCGAGGGGTTGGGAGAGCTTGTAAAGAAACGGAGATTTGACGATGATGAATACTATGATCTCCTGTCGGCTTTTATAAAATCAATACGGGGTTCCGATCCGGACGCTGCCCTAATTTGGGGGCTGAAACTCCACGCCAGCGGGGTGCCGGCGGAAACCATATTCCGTCGCCTCTTAATCAGTGCAAGCGAGGATATAGGCAACGCCTATCCGGACGCCCTGGTCTTCGCCAACGCCGCCCTCTCTGCATACCTCAATACGGGGGAACCGGAAGGGATTATAATATTGTCCCATGCCATAACCTTCCTTGCGGCGTGTCCTAAAAGCAACAGGAGCTATCTGGCAATGGAAAAGACAAAAAAATACCTTGCCGCAAACGATCCGGAGGTGCCGATAAACATAGCCCATAATGCGAAAGGCTATATATATCCCCACGATTTAGGCGGCTTTACGGTTCAGAAATATAAACCGGAAGGGGCAAAATTTTATGAACCAACGGATAACGGTTATGAGCAGAAGATACTGGAACGTTTGAACCGTCTCTGGGGAAAACCGTGAGAGCAAAAAGAAAAGCGAGTTTTGATGAGTGATATAAAAAAAGAGCTTAGGGAGAACATGTTGCAGTTGCGGGGCGCTCTCCCAAAATCATACCGTGAGTTTGCTTCCCAAGTGATAGCGGATGATTTTTTTTACAAATGGGGAGATTATGATATTTATGCCCTATATTCACCGATTGGTTCTGAAGTTGATACAGCACGCCTGACACAGCTTCTCGCGGGAAAAGATATGCTCTATCCGAAGGTAAAAGGGGACGAGCTTCTTTGGGGCAAAGGGATGTTGACGGAAGGATACGGCGGGATAAAGGAACCTGCCATACTTGTTGATTATCTCCCGCAGATAGTGGCGGTTCCCTGCCTTGCATTTGACAGGAACAACTATCGGTTGGGCTACGGAAAAGGGTTTTATGATAGGTTTTTGGCAAAATTTCCAGAGATATTTTCGGTTGCCCTGGCATTTGCCTATCAAGAGGTCGACACGGTTTTCCCGGAGAAAAACGATGTCAGAGTGAAAGCGGTTCTTACCGATAAAAAAGTGCTTGCCGCTGGACGGTGAGCATAAACTTAGGGGATGCAGATATATGGAAAGTTTTGAATACTTACTTTTTGTAATTGCTGTTTTTATACTGTCGCTGGCGATAGGATTTGTAGTTGGTTACCGTACCAAACTAAGAATGGCGGAGGCGGAAAGCATAAGATTGGGAAAAACACATGCGGAGCTTAACGCGGCGGCAAAGCGTGAGGCGGAGGAGATCGTTAAGGAAGCAAGGTTGGAGGCAAAAGAAATTATATTCAAAGGGCGGCAGGATTTGGAAAAAGACGCCAAAGAGAAGCGCAAAGAGATCTCTCAGTTGGAACGCAAGTTGGATATGAGAGATGAAACCCTTGATAAAAAACAACAAAATCTTGCCTTAAAAGAGGAACAGCTTGAAAAACACTATCTGGAGTATGAGAATAAGGTGAAAGAGGTTCTTGCTCTCTCCCAGAAAAATGAAGAGATAAAAGATTCCCTCCTCCTTGAAGTGGAAAAAGTTGCCGCCATGACCCGTGAGGAGGCTAAACGCACCCTTATAGATCAGATGGTGGATGAGGCTAAAAATGATTCCGCCCGCCGCATCAAAGAGATAGAGGAAGAGATAAAGGAGGAATCGGAAAAGCGGGCAAGGAGTATTATTTCTACCGCCATTCAACGCTGTGCGCCGGAGTATGTGGGGGAAATATCCGTAACGGTTGTAAACCTTCCAAGCGAAGAGATGAAGGGGCGGATCATAGGGAGAGAGGGGCGCAATATACGGGCGTTTGAAGCCGTTACCGGCGTTGATATTATTGTTGATGACACCCCAGAGGCGGTGATCCTCTCGTCTTATGATCCATACCGGAGAGAGATTGGGCGGCTTACCCTTGAAAAACTCATTGCAGATGGGCGGATACACCCCGCCCGTATTGAAGAGCTGTTTGACAAGAGCTCAAAGGAGTTGGATAAACAGATTAAGGAAACTGGAGACGAGGCGGTCTTTCAATTGGGGTTGCATAATATAAATCAGGAGATTGTAAAGCTGATAGGGCGGCTTAGATACCGCACAAGTTATGGGCAGAATGTTTTAGGGCACTCTTTGGAGGTTGCAAAGATTGCGGGGTTTATGGCAGCAGAACTTGGGATGAATGAAAAATTGGCAAAAAGAGCGGGGCTTCTCCACGACATTGGGAAAGCCGTTGACTATGAGCAGGAAGGCTCTCATACAAGTATTGGCGTTGGGCTTGCCAAAAGGTACAAAGAGGATTGGCGTGTTATAAACGCCATAGCAGCCCACCACGGCGAGGAAGAGTTTAAATGTATAGAGGCGGTTCTCGTTCAGGCGGCGGACGCCATCTCCGCATCCCGACCCGGCGCGCGGCGGGAAGTGCTTGAAAGCTATATTAAGCGGCTTGAAAAGTTGGAAGAAGTAGCAAGCTCATTTGATGGGGTAACAAGAACCTTTGCCATTCAGGCGGGAAGGGAAGTGCGCATTATCGTTGAGCCTGAAAAGGTAAGCGATGAGGCGATAATAAACCTCTCAAGGGATATATCCCGCAAAGTGGAACAGGAACTTACTTACCCCGGGCAGATAAAAGTAACGGTTATAAGGGAATCGCGTGCTGTAAACTACGCAAAATAAAATCTGAGGGCAAACTATCCGCCTGCCTGTCAATTTGCTGCATAAATTGACGGCATTTTGGAGCAATTTATGATAGCCTCAGAGTGTCAACCGTCTAGAAAGGTGTCTGAAAACAGACACCTTTCTAGGTTTTGGGAAAATGCTATTTATTATTCAATGGACGTTTTTCACTCTTTTTGGCATTAGCCAAAGCTGTGTTCAAGTCCTGTGTGATCCTTGTTACGGAGGATTCATAAAGAGCTTGATCATGAAAACCCATTGAATACTCTGTAAACCAGTATGCTTCCAGAGTTAGGGATTTGGCGATTGCCTCGTGCAGAGCGTCCAACTCCTTTTTGCCGATTGAGATAACTCCATTGTTCACATCTTTAACATACGCAATCACTTCGCCCGTTGCTGCATGCAAGTGTCCCGCTCGCACTCTGGATTGCTGCTGGATACTCTTAATACGGTAAAGGGCTTCGGCGGGGGTTTGCCAGTTGGATTTTGTTCCTTTGCCGTGACAGTCAGACCTAAGGCAGGTATATTGAATTTTCTCTTTTGGAAGAGAAGGCTGATGTTCCATGCGTTTGCTCTCTTTTGCCACCACTTGGGCAAAATGACAATCAGTGCAACCAACTCCCGCCTTGCCATGAAGTGATTGTGTTACAATTTCCATATGGGCATGATCAAATGCTACCCATTTTGTTCCTGTCGCGGGGTAGATACGTGAATACCAGTTTTTTCTTTTATAGTATTCATAAGCCTCAATGGGACCTCCCGCTACAAATGGAACAACGTAATAAACCATTTCGTCAAATGCTTTGATGCCGGAGATACCTTGATTCGTATCTCTGTCAAGAAATGTGCTGGATCGATTTCCTGCCAGATGGCACTGACCGCACATAAAATTGGAATTATAGTGCTCGAGAATACCAATTTTTCTGATATATCCGCGTTCACCCATTTCGACAACCTCTATCCTGGTCATACCGTCTTTACCAACATTTTTCTGATAAGCGCTGTCCTTAAATTCAGGATTAGTCATAGTTTCAATGAGAAAATCATTGACAATCCTCGGCTCGGCGGAGTGCGGATCGTGACAGTAGTTGCAATTGAAACTGGTGTTCAGCGTTTTAAGAGTTGGCAACGACAAAGAATCCCGTTGTAAAGAAGCACCTTTGCCAGGCTTGCCTGTATAGGCAAATTCCAACATATTATCGCTGGATTTACATTTCAAACAGTAAGAGACGCTTACATTTCCGATGGTTTTATGTGGCCTCCATGCAAGAGGAGGAACTTCTGTAGGCTTTATTACATTGCCGTCCTCTGGTCGGGAATCGTAAACTGCATCCCAGAGAGATTCGATTGGTTTGCCTACAAAATCAGGATCTTTATATTTAAACCTGCCGCCGGAACGGTTTACAGCAATATCTGCCAAAATCCCTATATGAAATCTAGGAAAGGCATACTGCACATCTTCAATAATCCCCGTATACGAATCTCTTATCATACCGTAGGTGGGAGTTCTGTTTTTTTCAGCCCAAGACATATGATACTTGGTATCCAGCATATCTGCCAATTCTTTTTCATGGCACTGGGCACAGGAACGGTGATCAAAACGCACGACAGGGCGATTTTCCGCTGATGGCGCCTCAATATGCTCAGCGGTCACTTTTTCATGGCACATACCGCAGTTGACTTTGCTGTGCGCACCCCTTCCATAAAGCATTTCCACCGGTTCATGGCATCCGCTGAAGCAGCTTTCAACCTGAACTGCTTTTCCCTTTTCGGGTTTTTTCAGTGGCGTGCCCTTGGCTTTTCCTGTGCTGGCAGACAGTTGCACCGAGACCAACAGCAGACATACAACAAAAAAAATGCTGACATTCGTTTCATAATATTCCCCCTTATTACTTACATTACAATTACAATACAAAGCGTTCCTAAAAATATGCGGAATTCCGCTGTTCTGTTTGTCGCTTTTAATCGTTCCATTTATTCTTTTTGATTTTTCTGCATCATATAAGGCTATTCCTCTAATTTAATTAATATGATTAAATCCCTGTCTATTTAAAACCTTCCTT
>JAITJJ010000130.1 GCA_031278965.1 Deferribacteraceae bacterium | reverse complement strand
GAAAATTAAGCCCTCGTGTTCCAGCAGAACCAGCAATTCGCCTATGGGGATATTTTCTGTGTTTGAGATAGCTTTTAACGCCCCTGCATCCCTTGTGTTTATAAGTTCCACCGCCTCCGCCAGAGCCGCGTAAAAGGCGGCGTAAACTGCCGGATATTTAGAGTAGTATTCCTCTGAAACTGAAGCGACAAGGGATATGTCTCCCAAAACATCCCTTGAAGAGAGGATCGAGCGGAAACCCTTTTCCCGCGCATATTCAGTGTATGGGATAGTGGTAAAAAGGGCGGTCACATCTCCCGTGAGGAGGCTGTTATACCCCACAGGATCCGCCATGGTTTGGATGATGGACGATATGTTATCCATATCAATGGAATAATTATCGAAATAATTATTCAATGCCACATATATTGAAAGGTGGGGCAGCGATGCAAAACCGTGCAGTACTATGCGGTTTTGGGAAGTGAAATTGTCTAAGGATTGAATACCGGAGTTTTCGCCCACCATTAGCTCATAGGGCGCCGTGCCTATCCCCGCGGCGATTTTAAAATTCAACCCCGTGTCTTTAAGGGTGATGGGGGTAATTACGGAAGAAAAGAGGATATCGGCGTTGGCTTCCAAAGCAGCATTTCTAAGGGAAATGCTGCTTCCGTAACGCTTGACGGAGAGGGTAACGTTGGGATAATATTTCTCCATCAATTTTAGCTCTGAAATAACATACACAGGGGAATACCCCAAACCATAGGGGGTGGCAATGCGCAATTCCACTGCCTTATTATTGCTCCTTCCGTTGCAACCGCCCAAGAGCGTCAGCGCCAAGGCTGCTAAAATAAAAATCTTTTTCACAGCTCTATGGTTCTAAGGCGGATCATATCTTTTATGTTCCGCACTTTTTCAAGCATACTTTCAGAAACCTGCGTATTAAGGTCCATCAAGGTGTAGGCGTATTCGTTTTTTGACTTGTTGATCATATTCTCCACATTGATATTTTCTGCGGAGAGCAGTGAGAGAATATTATTCAGCTCCCCTTGAATATTTTTATGAACAAGGCAGAGACGGAATGTGCCGGAGCGTTCCAGGGCTACATCGGGGAAGTTCACAGAATTTTTTATATTCCCGTTTTCAAGATAATCCATAATTTCAGCCACCGCCATATTGGCGCAGTTTTCCTCACTTTCTGGAGTTGACGCTCCCAAGTGCGGCACCGCAACGGTGTTTTTTGCGTCAACTATGGCGCGGGATGGAAAATCCGTAATATATCTTCCCACTTTACCGGAGTTTAGGGCAGCGATAATATCTTCCTCGTTCACAAGCTCCCCCCGTGCAAAATTTAGGATTCGCACTCCGTCTTTCATGGTTTTTATGGTATCTCTGTTTATCATTCCCCTGGTGGAGTCGAGCATGGGGAGGTGCAGGGAGATATAATCACAGTTTTCATACAAAGTCTGCAGATTGTGGGCATTCTTTGCATGACGGGATAATTTCCAAGCGGCGGCAACCGAAATATACGGATCATACCCCAATACATTCATCTCCAATTTTACGGCGGCGTTGGCGACACGAACCCCAATGGCTCCAAGCCCCACAACCCCCAATGTTTTTCCCGCTATCTCCTGTCCCGCAAAAACGGACTTCCCTTTTTCCACAAGATTTGCCACATCATCGCCCTGTAAAGAGGAAACCCACTTGATTCCGCTGACTATATCTCTTGAGGCGAGGAATAGGGAACATAATACAAGCTCACAAACCGCATTGGCATTGGCACCTGGGGTGTTAAAGACGATTATTCCCAATTCGGAACATTTTTTAACGGGAATATTGTTTACTCCCGCCCCCGCACGTGCAATGGCAAGGAGACTACCGGAGAACTCATAGGATGTCATATCCTGAGAGCGAACTAATATTCCATCCGGATCGGCATGTTCGCCTACGGAGAACCTATCCGTCGGAAGGAGGGAGAGCCCTGCGGCGGAGATTTTGTTTAGCGTTTTTATATTATACATCAGCTGTTCTTCCGTTCAAAATTGCCCATAAACTCCACGAGCTTTTTTACCCCTTCCAAGGGCATGGCGTTGTATATGGATGCTCGCATCCCCCCCACAAGCCTGTGGCCTTTAAGGTTCGCAAGCCCCGCTGCGGCGCTCTCTTTGGCAAATGCGGCATCAAGCTCTTCATTCGGAGTGCGGAAGGTAATATTCATAATGGAGCGGGCGGATTTAACGGCAGGGGCGTTGTAAAAAGCGCTGTTATCCAGAAAATCGTAAAGCACCGCCGCTTTTGCACGGTTTATCTCCCGCATAGCGGTAAGCCCGCCCAACCCTTTTATCCAATCCAATACCAATCCCAAGATATAGATGTTAAAGGTAGGGGGAGTATTGAGCATGGAATCATTTTTTATCATAAGGTTGTAATCAAGCACTTTTGGGATTGCTGTGATCGGTTTTACGGGGAGCCCGTCTTTTAATATAAGGAGTGCCAGAGCGGACGGAGCTATATTTTTCTGAGCCCCGGCATATATGAGCCCGAACTTTGAAACGTCAAGGGGTTCTGAAAGTATGCAGGATGACATATCACTCACCAGGGGCTTGCCCCCCGTATCCGGTATATAGTCCCAAGCGGTGCCGAATATGGTGTTGTTGGCGCAATAGTGGAAGTAGGACGCGTCTGGAGTAAATTTCAGATCAGTTTGCCGCGGGATATATGTGTGATTCTTATCAGAAGTATCATATATTATATTGATTCTGCCGTATTTTTTAGCTTCTGCTGCGGCAAGCTGCGCAAAATTGCCGGTTATTGCATAGTCAGCGCTCCCTTCACCGATTAAATTCATAGGAATAGCCGAAAACTGCGCTGTTGCTCCGCCGTGGGCAAAAAGAACATGGTAGCCTTCGGGGATGTCCAGCACCTCACAGACACGGGCTTTTACTCCTTCAAAAATGTCCAGATACATCTTTGAGCGGTGGCTCATCTCCATAACAGCAATCCCAGTGCCGCCGTAGTTTAGGAGTTCCCCTTGAACACGCTTTAAAACAGGTTCCGGAAGCATTGACGGACCTGCGGAAAAGTTATAAATTCTCTCTGTAAACATTAACCCCCCATAATGGCATAAAATTTAAACAAACTGATCAATATTCTGCCCTCTGAGCAGAGCGTTTTCAACTTTTGACGGAGTAAACCCAAAAGACGGATAGGTGTAAGCGCCTGAAATGCGGCTGGCCGCCTCATGGGCATTTACTAAGGCAACTTCAAGAGCAACTCTGGGATATGCGTTGGACGCAAGGAAACGGGCGCGATAGCTAAGATCAACCATATCAAGGGTATGCCTCGTTTCTCCGCGCTCCAAGATATGAACCCTGCTGGTCATACTCTGGCGGAAATCCGTATATGTAACGAAATTGCGGCTGATCCTGTCTATCAAGGTATGCTCCAATAAAACGCATTTTGCGCACCGAATTAAGAGCTAAATTATAAAATAGCGGGGTTATTTTGTAAAGCGTATATTTGTTTTGCAAGCATTTTTATTGTTTATTAATACAGATGTTTTTTAAATATATAGTTACATAACCCTTGGCTTCTGCACTTAATAAAAACGTTATCTGCAAGGCTATAGTTTCTGTATGCAAAAAAAGGGCTGGGACGAAGAGTTTTTAAGGCTTGCTTTTATGTCTGTTTTTGTTAAAATCACTATGCTTTATGAATATTTTCGGAGTAACAGATAATATGAGAATTTTATCGGCTCTTTCCATACTAATATTGCTTATGTCAGGGGCGGTTTTCGCGACAGAACAAAGTGAATACGGGTTCGGCGCAAATGTGGAAGGCGAATTTAATGCGGACGGGGTTTATGTATTTTCCGTCCCTTTGCAGGTTTATGAGCGGGTAACGGACAGAAAGCTAAGCGATATAGCGCTCTTTAACTCTGCGGGGGAACGCGTGCCGTTTACTCTGGTCCGCCCGAAACCGTCTTCTTATACGGCGCCTGCGGACGAACAGATAACTTTTGAAAAAGAAAAGTATGAGAGCGACAACAAAACATATATTAAGCACCTTATAGCCGATATAAACGAGCTTTCCGGCACTGTCAGCAAACTCCGCTTCCTCTATAACGGCAATGATTTCAGCGGTAAAATTTCCATTTACTACTCCACAGGGGATCTCGGAAATTTCAGCACCGCAGCTTACAGCGTTACCCTTGCTAAACTCGGAAATATTATTCAAGACAGTGCGGATGTTTCCAATATTCCTAAAAACGCCACATATCTTAGGCTTACCGGGGATTTTGCGGCGCTTGACGCCATAAGCGGTGCGGTCATCTCTTTTAAGGCTGAGCCTGTTTATGACCGAATTGAAAAGATGATTTTAAACGGTTCCCCTATTGACGACAGACTTCTGGATTTTAAACTCCCCGGCTATTTCCCGGTGGAGTTCATAAGTCTAAAAACTGCGGAGGCATATCTCTTTAAAGAGGTTGCAATAAATACTGCAGAGCTTGACAACCAGAGCGCCGTCCACTACAAACAGCTGACAGATTACTCAGTTGTAAAAGGGATAAGCGGTTATTTCGGAGAAAACGCCCGAACCCGAAGAATTAGGATTGCCTTTGAAGATCCATTGCCTGCGGAAACCGCCGCCAACTTTTATTGGAGGGCGGATGAGTTAATCTTTATAGCTAAAGGAGACGCCCCGTTCACCCTTGTTTACGGAAATATCGCGGAAAAAGGGAAATCTTCGGTAAGCTATGAAGAGCTTGCAAAGAGAAGCGGTGAAGCTGTGCGAACAGAGCTTTCCTCCGGTGAAATTGTCTTTGCGGGGGAAAGCGCCTTAATCTCTCCGCCGGAGGAGAAACGCACCGCCCGAAAAGCTGCCCTCTTGGCTTTTATGGTTTTAGTGGTTCTTATAGTATCCGCCGTCTCCGTAAGACTTCTGATTAAAGGGAGCAATGGCTGAACGAGGCAACAGATTAAACCGCTTTTTAGACAGGTATATTGGCATTCCTCTTACCCTCTTTGCCGCACTTTTTCGCAGGTTTGACAGAATAAGCAGGCAAAAAACTAAAGGCGAAAAATTAAAAGTCGGTGTCATCTGCTTGGGCGCCATAGGAGATCTCCTCCTCCTGTCGGGGCTTATGAACGGGATAAAAAAACTCTATCCGGAATCGGAAACCACCCTTTTTACCTCAATGGGCAATAGTATAGCCGCGCCCCTCATAGAGGGAGCGGATCATGTATTTTCGTTTCCCGTATCCAAATTTTTTAGAATGATAAAGGCGCTGCGGAAAGAGAGCTATGATTTATTGATCGATTCTACCCAATGGGCAAGGATAGGCGCTCTGATATGTGCTTTCAGCGGAGCGGGGTGGACGGTGGGCTTTAAAGCAAAAGGAGAGGCGCGTTCGCTTGCATATGATGAATCGGTGCTCCACAGCGACTTAAAGCATGAGTGGGAAAACTTTGCGGCACTCTTGCAGACGGATATTGCGGACTTAAAGCCTAAACTTAAAATCTGCGGGGGAGAGACGGAAAATCTGCGCGCAAACCTCCCTACAGGGGAATTTGCGGTATTGCACACAACCGCCAGCGGAACTTATAAAGACGTGAAAGCGTGGAAAGATGCATATTGGGGGGAACTTGCCGCATATCTGACAAACAAGGGTTTTTCGGTTGTCTTCAGCGGCGGTGAAGAGGATCGTCCGTCTGTTGATAAATTGATAAGAGAAGCGATTCCCGATAACGAAAAAGTTTTTAATCTGGCAGGGCGGCTTAATCTTGAAGAACTCTCGGTATTGCTTAAACGCTCCAAAGCAGTGATATCGGTCAATACGGGAATTATGCACCTCGCAGCCCTAAGCGGGGCTTTCACCATAGGTTTGCACGGCCCTACTAACCCTGTCCGTTGGGGACCTGTGGGAGATAGGACGATCGCCCTTGTTCCGAAAGGGGTAAAAGAATTTCCGCCAATGAAGGGGAATAAGATAAAGGACGGAACTTCCTTCACCAAAAATATAAAGGTAAGCGAGGTCACAGAGTGTCTGAACCTCAACCCCCGCAATTCGCCAGAATGAACGCCCTATCATGCGCAATCCTTGCGGGCGGCGCTTCCCGCCGTTTCGGAGAGGATAAAACCCTGGCGGTATTGGGGAGTAAACCGCTGATTCAGTCGGTTTACGAGGGGGTATCAGACTACTCGGACGATGTGATGGTTGTATCCAAAGAGCCCGCAAAATACGATTTTCTTAAAAAAGCCCGGCAACTTCAAGATATATCAGAAAAGCAGTGCGCCATGACCGGGGTGATCACTGCTCTGACCTATGCCAAATACGATAAGGCGTTTGTCATATCCGCCGATACCCCTTTATTTCCCTTTGGCGCAATCCCTATGATGAACGCCGCCGGGGAAGTTGTGATACCGCTGGTTGGCGGGAAGCTCGCCACTCTCTCCGCCGTATACTCAAAAAACATTCTCCCGCTTTTAAACGCCTCATTTGAGAAAAATGAGTATAAATTATCCGCAGTCCTGGAGAAAACAGCTTTTACAAAGCTGGGATACTCCGTTTTCCTCCCCTATGATAGATATTTTGAGTCAGAAACGATCAACGGTTTTATAAATATCAATACTCAGGAGGATATTAAAACTGCCTGGAGGTTGCTAGGAAATAATCCGAAATAGCAAAGCGGCGTATCTTTTTTCTATTGAACTTTTTCCTTTAATAATGTTTACTCTCCATATGAGCGCTTTTAACCGCCTTAAAAAGATTGTGGAAGAGCTTAGGGGCGAGCATGGCTGCCCTTGGGATAAAGCCCAGACTCTCACGAGTATGCGGGATGACTTTATTGAAGAGGTATATGAAGCTGTAGCGGCTCTTGACAAGATGGATGTTGAAAATATCCGTGAAGAACTTGGGGACGTCCTTTTGCATGTGGTTCTCCACTCCCGTATAGCTCAAGAAGAGGGGCTATTCAGTATTGAGGATGTAATAGACGGTATCTGCGAGAAGTTGATCCGCCGCCACCCGCATGTTTTTGGAAACGAGAATATCTCAGAACCAAGCGCTGTGGTAAAGAGGTGGGAGGAGATTAAAAGCGGTGAGAAGAAAACTCCGCTCCGCCTTTTGGATAAAGCGGACAAGGCGCTCCCGCCGCTGGAAAAGGCTCATAAACTCCAAGCGGCAGCTGCCAAAGCCGGCTTTGACTTTCCGACAGACGCCTCCATGTTTGATAAAATCAAGGAGGAATTTTCCGAATTAAACGCCGCTTTCTCCGAAAAAGATACGGACAAAATAAAAGAGGAGATCGGCGATCTGCTCTTTGCCCTTGCAAATCTCTCTCGCCGTCTGGGTTTTACCGCTTCTGAAGCTCTTAGGTCTGCAAACGCAAAGTTTGTCCGCAGATTTAACTATATTGAGGATCACTTGACAAATCTGCAGGATGCCTCCCTTGATGAAATGGATGCCCTATGGCGCAAGGCAAAAGAAGATGAACAGATTTAGCGTTTATACAATAAAGATATTCCTGAAGTATCTCTTCATCGTTCAATTCTTTGTAACAGTAGTTACGATGGTTTCCGCC
>JAITJJ010000208.1 GCA_031278965.1 Deferribacteraceae bacterium | reverse complement strand
GGGCTGTTCCTTCAAAATTCCCGAAAAAAGCTGACCGCCAAAGAGAATTTTCTTCTGAACACCGCACTCGCGCTTGTTATGAATAAGGTGAAGCAGGAGTATCTGCAGCAGCTGCGCTATAATGCGAGGGCGTCTCTGGAAAAAGCCATAGACAAAACCGGTGTTGATATATATGTTACGGATTATTATACAAACGAGCTTTTATTCGTCAACAAATCGCTTGCGGAACCCTACGGGGGAGCGGATGAGATTTTAGGACAAACCTGTTTTCTGACCTTTTATGAAGATAAAGTTGAGGAGTGTGAATATTGCCCGAAACGCATAATGTCAGAGCGTGATCCGTACTCAGAGGAAATTTATGTTTGGGAATATCAGAGACAAAGAGACGGGCGGTGGATTCGTGCATTCAGCGCCGTATTTGAATGGGAAGAGGCGCTTTTAGCGCACGTGGTGACAAATATTGATATAACCGAGTTGAAACAGAAGGAAGAGATAATCACTAAACTTGCCCTCTTTGATACCCTTACTCGGATATCAAACCGGCGCAGTTTTGAAAACGATTTTGATGCCACCGTTAAGAAGGTCAAAGAGAATAGCTCTTTCGGCCACCTGTTTTTTATTGATCTGGATAACTTTAAACATATAAACGATGCCTTCGGGCACGAACAGGGGGATGAGCTTTTATTCCAAGTTGCAGCATTTTTATCGGAATTTAATGATGAAAACCGCCATACTTACCGTTTCGGAGGGGATGAATTCCTTATCCTGACATCCGCCCTCCTGCCTGATGAATTAAAAACATTTTGTGCAGAACTTGTTGCCCGCTTTTCAAAACCTTGGATATTAAATGGAGATGAGTTTTTTTGCACAGCAAGTATCGGGGTTGCCACTTTCCCCAGAGACGGCGATACCAAGGACCAGCTTTTAGCGGCGGCGGATCTGGCTATGTATAAGGTGAAAAAAAGCGGGAAAGCCTCCGTTATGTTTTCGGAAGTCAGCGAAACCGCGGATATAAACGGGATGGGGCTTGAATTTGCCCTGCGCAAAGCCGTTAACGATGGCTGCAAAGAGTTTGCTACCCTTTATCACCCGATAGTAGATATCAAAACCGGCGAATGGGCAGGGGCGGAGGTGCTTGCCCGTTGGAATTCCCCCCAATACGGGCAGGTGCCTCCGGAGGTGTTTATACCCTTAGCGGAACACAGCGGCAGTATAGAGGCTTTAGAGAGGTGGATAATTTCAACCGCTTTAAACGATGTAAAAATGTGGGACAGAGCGGTAAAACCTTTTATTATCAGTATAAACGTCAGTCATTTTGAATTTCGCGACACTGCATTTTTAGACTTCCTCTTTCCCATCGCCAGAGATGCCTTTAACTCCGGCTTCCGCATCCTCCTTGAAACAGCGGGACAGATTGAAGAGTTTGAACACGATGAGAATATATTAAATCAGCTGCGGGAAAACAATGTTATGGTGGCGCTTGAATCCTTCGGCGGCGGGTATTCATCCATAGATATTATTCAGAAACTGAATGTGGATATGGTAAAGATAAATAAGGAGCTTGTTATCACTTTTCTGGAAAATAACCTGAAAAGGACCATCGCCCTGGCTCTGGTTATGGTAGCCCACGCCGCAAACGCAAAGGTATGCGCGGAGGGGGTTTCAACCCCTGAGCATCTTGCGGTTTTAGCGGAAGCAGGGTGTGATTACGCCCAGGGAACATACTACCTTGAACCTATGAATTCAGCAGACTTTGGGAAAGCCATCCATCCGGTATATAATTAGCCTTATAAAAATCATAGAAAATGAGGGCTTTCCCTGGTGCCCTTTTTACAGGGGGGCATTCCGGTTTTCTTATCTTAAAAACAGATCCGCTATCCCTACTACCATCAACTTTACACCGATCGCCACTATAAAAACCTGCATTATCCTTGAAAGAACAAAGAGGGAGAGCTTACCTAAAAGGCGCTCTATCAGATTTGCTTTGCTGAAGAGTAGGAGCATAAACGCAAAAGTGGTGACAATAGAGAATACTGTTATTATAAGCCCCGCTTCATGCCTTAGCACAATAACTGTGGATAGTGTGCCCGGCCCCACAAGCATAGGGAACGCCAGAGGGATAATCCTTTCATGAACCGCATCCGTCGGAGAGATTAATTTATGCTCCTTCATCTCCCGCGGCGCAAGGAGATTTTTAATCCCCATAACGATAAGGATAATCCCACCCGCAAGGCGCAGTTCCGACAGGGTGACCTGAAAGAATTTATCCATTATCAGCGTGCCGATAAAGGCAAACACCAGGACTATGGCAAAGGCCGTAAATACGATGTGGCGAAAAAGTTTTGCCTGCGCGGATCCGTCAAGGTCATCCGACATGGAGATAAAAACCGGGAGGTTGCCGAAAGGGTTTGTTATGGCAAGCAGAGCAAAAACAGCCATCAAAACCTGATTAATAATTGTTAAAAAATCTATTCCCACAATATCGTTATCCTACTCCCTAAGGCGCACGGAATTTTGGTGGGCGTACAGCCCTTCGGCGGCGGATATATCGCAAAGCCACTCCTTCTGGGAGGACAGGGTATCTTTTGTGTAATATATCACACTCGTTCTCTTTATAAAATCATAGACCCCAAGGGGGGAAGAAAAGCGGGCGCACCCGCCGGTGGGGAGCACATGGTTTGTTCCGGCCGTATAATCTCCCGCCGCTTCCGGGGAATACTCGCCCAAAAAGACCGCCCCCGCATTCCTGATATATCTTAACCCTTCCAGAGGGGATGCAATATGAAGCTCCAAATGTTCCGGGGCAATGGCGTTTGCAATCTCCGCGGCTTGCATAAAATTTTCCGCTATTATTATTGCACTCCTTTCATTTACGGATTTTTCAATGATCTCTCTCCGATCAGAGGTTAGAATCTGCCGGGCAACTTCTCTCTCCAAGTCGTGCGCCCGGCTACTGGAGTATACTATGGCATTGGCTGAAGCAAGCTCATCATGCTCTGCCTGAGCAAGCATATCCGCCGCAACAAGGTTTAGTTTTGCGGTATCGTCCGCTATGATTAAAACCTCGCTGGGACCCGCCGGCATATCCACACCTGCCGCTCCGTAAACCAACTTTTTGGCAAGAGCAACATAGATATTCCCCGGGCCCACTATCTTATCCGCCTTCGGAACACTCTCGGTGCCGTATGCAAACGCCGCTATTGCCTGCGCTCCGCCTATGCAAAAGACTCTCTCCGCTCCTGCTATATGCGCCGCCGCCAGAACCGTCCGGTTTATCTCCCCTTTTGGAGCGGGGGTTGCCATGCATATCTCTTTAACCCCCGCCACCTTTGCGGGAATAACGTTCATTAAAACAGATGACGGATAAGCGGCTTTACCGCCGGGGACATAAACCCCTACCCGTCCGACCGGGGCAACTGTCTGCCCCAATATGCTCCCATAGGCATCCTCTATAAACCAACTCTTTTCAATCTGGAGTCGGTGAAAGTCGGCTATGCGTTTAGCCGCCCCGTCAAGCGCCTCTTTTAATGCGGGGTTCAAGGTGTTATATGCGGTGATAAGCTCGCCTTTATCGATCTCAAAGCGATCTGGTGAAAAGCCGTCATAGATTTCAGAGAAATATCGGAGGGCGCCGTCGCCCTCTCTCCTTACTTTTTCAATGATTTCGGCTGTTTTTGTAAGGTATTCGGCATCATAGGCGCCGCCCCGGTTTATTATATCCTGCAAATAGGGATCGTTTTTTGTGATAATTTTCATGGTTTGTTAAAAACCTCTTTCAGTGCGGAAAGTTCCGGACGTGTCGGATAAATCTCCTCCGCCTTTGCAAGAATAGCTTCCGCCTCACCCTTTTTCCCCGCGCCTTTTAGGGCGATAATATAATGGCATAAAAACGGCAAGTCATCCATTCCAAGCTCATATGCCTTCTCAAAATTTGAAAGCATCTCTTCTGTTCCGTTCTCCGAAACGGAATATATTTGAGCCAGACGGTAATAATAGAGTCTATTTTCCGGGGCAAGCTCCGCCGCTTTTTTCAGAGCGCCGCACGCCCTGTCCGTATCGCCCATATAAAAGAGGGTCTGCCCAAGTTCATAGTAGCCCTGAGCAAAATCAGGGCTGAGGCGGGTGATGGAAAGAAATTCCTCAACCGCTTTTTCAAGGTTTCCTGTCTTAAAATAGATGGTTCCCAGAACAAAGCGAGCGCGAACATGCTGCGGGTTCTGTTCAAGGGTTTTAAGGAGGTGAGGGATCGCCTGTTCAAAGAGCATTAGATCGGAGTATACAAGAGCCAGCTTATAGTGATACATCCCTTTTTCCGGCTCCAACTCCAGAGCTTTGGAAAAATACCCGCCCGCCTCTGTATTCTTGCCGATAACGCAGTGGGCAAGCCCCAGATAATAGTATGCCTGCCCCTGGGGAGGAAGATTGTCGGAGATATAGCCTGTAAGGAGTTTTATGGCGGTGTTTACATCCCCTTCAAGATAAGCGTTTATTCCCTCTTGAACCCTATGCATATTAAATTTTCGCCTTTATATATTCTGCCACCTTTGGGGGGAGAAAGCCGGACACATCGCCGTTTAAAACCGCCACCTCCCTGATAAAAGTGGAGCTTAACACCATATATTTTTCGCCCGGCATTAAAAAGATCGGTTCAAATTCTGAGAGCATGGAGCGGTTCACCTGTGCCATTTGGAACTCGTATTCAAAATCAAGCATCCCTCTTATCCCTCTAAGCATAAACTTTATGCCGCGTTCGCGCATAACATCAACCAGAAGCCCGGTAAAGCCGATTACCTCTACTCCGTCATACTCATCCACCGCAAGGCGCGCCATCTCTATGCGTTCCTCAAAGGCAAACATCGGATTTTTACGGGGATTATCGGAAACCGCCACCGTGACGGTATCATATATCTGCCTTGCCCTTATCACAATATCCAACTGCCCTAAACTGAACGGATCAAAGGTGCCCGGATATATTATGTTCATAAACCCCCGCCGAAAGAGAACTTCCCGTAAGAATACCTTAAAAACACAGGATTTGCAAGGAATTTAGAGTGAATTCCGCTGCAAAAAGGCGTGGCGCACAGTGGGATTAGAGGCAGATTTAACGCACACTAACTTTGGCGCCGGCAAAAAAACTGTTTACTTGTTATCCGTTTTGATTTATTTATCTAATGAAAGGTTTTTTGGAAGAACGGAAATACGGACTGAAAAAAAGCTAATTATGTAATACCGATATATAGCAATACGGGCATTGGAACAATTTATGAATACGCAATCTCTTGCTTTCCGCATAAATATTGCCATTTTCTCTCTCTTTATTATGGGCATTATCCTTTCGGCTACGTCCATTACAGTATTTAATATGTCCTCTGAGAGTTCTTTTGAGATTGCAAATATTGCTACCCCGCTTTCAACCATCACTACTTCCATAACCAACGAGTACCAACAGATCCGTTATGACACCACGGTTTTTATCCTTCGCCGGGACATAGCTTTTTTTAATTCTGCAAAAAGCAGATATGAAAATGTAGTCGCATCAATTGATAAGCTGGACGCGCTCTTCGCGGAGTTGAACGATAAAAGGCTAAGCAGACTCAGAGCGGATGCAAATGAGATTCGCAAATATTTTTCCGAATACATTAATCTTATAGAGCAAGGTAAAATCTCTCTTGAAAAGCTAGACGACAGCTTTTCAAACACTCTGGATATTGTCACCGCCTTTCAGGACGAGCTTACAATGTTTAACAACTATCTCTCTGAAATTCAGTCAATGCAAGACAAAACGGCAATTAATTACGAGTCGGACAACGCCAAAGTTTTTGACGCCTTGGGGCGGGTCACTGAGATCGCCAAATATGAAGGGGAACTTACCGGGCTTGCAAAAGTGGCTAAACAGACATTGTCTCTTTCTTACATAGATGGGTGGGAGAAGCGAATATCCCTCATCAAAGCCCGCCTTGACTATATGGATCAGCTCTTTCAGCTTGCCGAAAGCAGGCGTTTGCTTAAATCTCTGAAAGACAAGTATGATAACTATAATGAGGGCATGAAAAATTTTATCGCTCTGGTAAACGAAATATATGAAGAAGACCGCCTAAGAGGCGAGCTTGGCAACAAGATAACGGTGCTTTTAACAGAGATTTCCTCTGCCGCTTCCGCAAGTGTTGAGACGGAGAGCGCAAGGCTTCATTCCGCCGTAATCACGGCAAGAACCGCCGTAATTATAGTTATAGCCCTTTTTGCCATAATTGGGATCAACTCCCTCTCTTTTGTGAATATTCGGGTAATTCCCCGCCTCAAAACTTTTGTCAGCACCGTTAAAGATTTCACCACCGGCGAGGGGGATCTCACCCGAAGGGTGCCCGCCGAAAGCAAAGACGAGCTCTCTCTGCTTGGGCACTACCTTAATATATTTGTGGAACATATATGTGAAATAATATCTGAAGTAAAACGCTCCGCAGAAAATGTCGCATCCGGCAACGCTCAGCTTTCCGCCACTATGGAGCAGCTTTCCTCAACTTTTAACCTGCAGTCAGGGCAGGTGGCGGCAGTGGCGGAAAATATGAGCACTATAAGCGTCTCCGCGGACGGGATGCTCTTAAATTTAAGCGGCAATCTGGAGAAGATTCAAGAAGTGGATCTATCTATTGCAGACGGAAATAAAGAGCTTAAATCCGTTGTCGCACAGATGAGCGATATAAAAGAGAGAACCAATCAACTAAGTAAAACTATTGATTCGCTGAACAAATCCTCCGGCAAAATCGGCGATATTCTAGAGGTTATAAACGATATTGCAGACCAGACAAACCTTCTGGCTCTTAATGCGGCGATTGAGGCGGCAAGAGCGGGGGATGCAGGGCGCGGCTTTGCAGTTGTGGCGGACGAGGTCAGAAAACTTGCCGAACGCACTCAAAAATCCACTTCCGAGATAGCACAGATCATCTCAAGCCTCCAGAGCAAATCCGCCACCGCCTCAAAAGAGATGGGGAGTGCCAGCGAGAGCGTGGTAACGGGATTAGCCGGAATAGTTAAAACAGATTCCAAATTTACGGAGCTTATAAAAGCGGTTCAAGAGGTGAGCAGAACCACCGTCGGAATAGACAGCGGGATACGGGAGCAAACGGCGATGATTCAGAATGTAAACGATAACACGCAAGGGCTAGCAAGCGGGATAGAGGAGAGTCTGCAGGTAGTGTCTGAGGTGAGCAATACGGTAAGCCATCTGCACACCCTCACGGAAACCTTAAAGCAGTTGGTTGCCAGATTTAAGATATAGGCAGAGTATTTTCGGGGCAGTCGCTCTTATCCATAAAGCAATTCAATAAAAAAGTTCTATTCGGTTAATTATTTCGCTATAATCATACTTATGGCAAAAGACGATATTTTTATCAAGCATATTAGAGACGGGTTTGCAAAATTCAACATTGACGTTGAGGGGGATACCCTTTTAGATAAGGATTTGCACCGCATCGCGCTTACGGATAACGTAAATTCCGTCACCTACATTGCTCTTGCCCGCCGGAAAGATGCAAATAAGCCGGAAAAATTTTGGAGCGATGTGTTGGACAATATACTCTCTCCGCACCTTGCCGCCGCCGCTGAAGACGGTGGCGCTCCCCCCGCCGCCCTTGTGGTGCCCTCCGCGGAAGGGGAAACCATAATAGAGATTGCGGGCAGAAAAGGGGCACAGCCCACAGTTTATCAGCTTTTTGACGGCTATGTGGTGGTGGGCTTCCGCAGATTTGACAGCGAAAAGTTGATAAACCCCGCCTCACGGAGAGGGGAAAACCCTTCCGACAGAATATCGGACATATCCCCGAAAGTAAACTCTCCCGCTGGAATAAGGGCTGACCCTCCGGAACTCTCCTTCAATCCATCCGGCATAGATTCCGTCCCGGAGGCGATTTTAATTGAACAAAAACCTCCGGCTGCAAAGAGGAGTATTCCGCTGAAAAAGTTGGCGGCGGCGGTTCTATTGGGGGTAAGTATAGCAAGCATCCCCTTTGCCGTCAATAGATTTCCCGGCGGAGATATCAGTAAAGATGAGGAGCGGCGCGCCTTCACAGAGAAGGAGGAGTTTGTGCGGGATAATATTCTGAACGCAGCTCTGGAGGGGAGGGAAGAAAACGAGGCTTTGCTTAAAATCTTAGCTCAAAATGCTCCGCTTTCGGGGGATGATTTCCGCTATCTAATAGAAAAAGGGTATGCAGGAGATGTTGCCCAAAATCCAGCTCTTTCCGATAAACTCCTTGGAGAACTTGCCACCGCAAAGGAGCCTCTTTTGCGGACAGGGGTTTCCGCCAATAAAAATATCAGCGGGAGCGCCCTATCTCTCCTTGCGGCGGACAATGCTCCGAACGTGCGCCGCAACGCGGCAAAGAACCCAAAACTTTCGGCGGAAGAGATGCTGAAGCTTGCAAGAAACGGCGATCCTTTAACCCGTTTTGCGGTTCTGGATAATCCGAATCTGACGCCGGAGGCGTTGGATATTATTGAACCCGTTTATTCGGACGCAAGCTGTGACAACAGAGCAAAGATATATGCAAGTCCGTGTGTCAACGCCGCACAGCTTGCCTATCATAAAAAGAATCCAGATGCCTGCATCCGCAGAGGTGTTGCCCAAAATCCGAATACACCGGAGGATGTATTGCGGGAACTTGCTGATGACAGCGATCCGCAGGCAAAACGCGCTGCCCTTTCCAATCCGTCTCTTAAAAACTATGATTTTCAGCGGTATTTTCCGGTGGGGTGGCTCTCTGACGATAATCTGGAAAATAAGATTATAAGGCAGGCGCTCTTGGAAAACCCCAATATTCCCGCGGGACTGCTGAAATCCGCCGCCTTGAATAAGCCGGAGGAGTTGGGGTTGGCGGCGGCAAAGAACCCGAACACTCCAGAGCCTATCTTAAAGGCGCTTTTTAATTATGCCGCGGGACGCGGGGGCGTGAACGGATTTTTAAACGAAGCGGCTGCGCTCACCGAAGACAGTGATTTCCTTAAAAGGGCGGCGGAGACGGACAAACGGGCGCCTTTTATAAAATCCCGCCTTCAGCGGGCGTTCCAAAAAAATATTTATGATCCAAACGCTCTTGTGCGCTTTATTCGAGATGAAACAGACCAAGAGAGGGGCGGAGGAGAGTTAGTTTTGGGGGATTTTGAAAGAGGCGGGGAGTTCTTTGAAGAAGGCGGCGGCAGGGTGACTGACGGAGATTTGAGGCTTGAGGAGAACTCTGGGGATTTCAGCGAATTTTTCGACGACGGAGACGCTTTTGAAAAGAATCTTCTTGAAACAGCCGACCGGATAGTAGATGATGTGATTAGGGCGGTTTCGCCGCTGATAGAGAATAGATTAAACTCCCTGTCAGATATGTTATCAGAGCCTTCTAAAGGTGTAGGAAATGAAAATAATAGGTTCGGGGGAGGCGGAGGAGGAGATGCTCTCATCGGTTCTCCTGAAGGGATAAGCCCAACCGGGCATGGGAGGGCGGCAGACCGTTCCATATTCTCGCCTGAACTCTATCAGAGAACATGTCAAGAGGTGGAAAAAGCCAGAAGATGGTGAGATTAGACGCACCCGCGCCAGGTACACACGGATTTAACAGACCTTTATATTCACTGTTTAAGCCCTTTTTCACGGTTAAATTTTATAAATCATAATTTTTTTGTGGATTTCAAACATTTTTCTCTTATCCTAGCATAGGATAAAAGCATGAAAAATCAACAATACCAAGGATTTACACTTATAGAAATAAGTATTATTCTTATACTATTCGGTATTTTAGTCACTTTTGCCGCCGGAGCGCTTACTCCGCTTCTCCGTTCTGATATTGCTATAACACGTGAAAGAGATATAGAGAAAGCGCTTTCCCGCCTCCTTCAACGCATAAAGATGGACTATTACCGCATACCCGTCTATTCAAACAGCAATTACGACCCTGTGAGCGGCGGTATAAGCCCCACTTGGAGCAACGGCAGGGAGGTTCTGAAATATAGCAGCGGTTATCCGATACTTGGATCGATTGGGCAAGGGTTTTATCTCTATACCGGCTATCCCAAAGACAGCGCTTTCGGCGGAAACAACAACGCAAACCGCTCGGTATGTTCCAACAAAACCGCGTATATGACCGTCCGTGAATGTCTTGACAGTAGTTGCACGAAACCCGGAAGCGTTCGAGTGACTGACAATGTGTCTGCCCTTGTTATATCTAAAAACTTAAATCCGATTGTCGCCGGTTCCGGCACGAACAAGTCGCCGAGGGTGATTACAATCCCCTTTACCGAAAAATATGACAGCTCTTTCACCTTGCTTACCCATGATCGTCTGCGCAATGAGATCGGCTGCAATATGGGATATATATCCCCCAGAGAACTTACTCCTGCTTCTACGGGAATTTCCTCTCTGGCGGATTTTTCCCCCAGAGGGTATGTGGGGAGAACTGCCCTCACCTTCACGGTATCCCACGGTTGGTCTGTTTATTGGTGCATAGAGTGGGAACATGAGGATAGAAAACTCTACTACAGAAAAGACTGCAACTACCCCGCCTATGATGAACGCTGCAATATGAGCACCCCCACAGACCTCTCTGAGCCAAATAAATTTATATTTACCGCAGATATTGCCTCCAAGATGCGTGTTCCTGTCAGGGGCTATTGCATGCGTAAGGCAAGGGGCGAGGGGGAAGTTGATCCTTACTTTATTACGTTTGGAGAGTTCCAGACTGTTCATATCAACCATGCGGAGCATCCAACCAAAAACAGAGCATGGGAAAAGCTCTTCGGAGGATATGAGTTAAAAGGTTTTGCGTCCAGAAATCTGGCAAACCGCGGCGTATGGCACCTTAACGCTTATATTAGCGACCGCCCTGATATGAGCAGGATAATTGATAAAGTGCAGCTTAATCTGGTGCAGTAGGAGAAAGATATGAATAAAACTCCCGGTTTTACATTAATACAGATGGCGGCGCTCATTATGATTATAGGGATAGCCTTAGTGGTGCTGGCGCGTTATTTTACTGCGGATTACACTGCAAACCATTATGATAGGCATACTAAGGCGGTGAACGAGGCGGAAAAAGACCTCCGTTTTTACTTTGCCAATTACCGCATAATGCCCAAAACCACAAATACAGATATAAACGGCACCGATCACAGCGACAAAAGTTTTATGGTTTATGACGAGCTGGAAGGGCTAAACCGCAGATTTAACCCTGTCTACAACTCCGAAGCGCAGCTTCTGTATATATCCGCACAAAAAAGGAGCTTCTGGGACGGAGATATATGTTCCACCCTCCCGCACCCCCCAACAATTCCCGCCATCTATGGAGAAGATAATTTTTCCGTATCTCTTGCCTATTGCGAAGGGGAACTCCTCCCCGATGGAACTTGTGATGCGGAGAAATATCGGATAAACGGGCTTTTGTATATCATCGCCCACCCTGGAGACGACAAGGTTTTTTCTTCAAAGATCACCGATAATACCCTCTATGTTCCTTTAAAAAACAATGATGATATAATCCGCTACCTCCCGTTAAAGGAAGGATATGACATTGCGGACTGCCCCGCCCGGGCTTGGAGGATTCCCCGTCAGGACAAACGCTATACCAACAGGGATATGAAAGCGGACGCCACAACCCATCCCAATACCTCTCCGCCGATCATAAGGACTTATACCTCCGTTGACGAGAATACGAAAGCTCCGAGCGTTTGCGAGGTTCCAAAGGAGGATTTGCATACAAGCTTATTGACATATGTGCTTTGCAGCGCCATAAATACCGGTGAAGGCGGCTCTGCGGATTCCAGGTATTCAAGTTGCAAAGTGCGTTTTGACGCAATAAAATGTTTAAAATCAAGGGTGGAATACCCGTTAAACCGATTCGGAGAGAGCTTCCCGTTTGAAAAGTGCTGCATTGAGTTGGAAAAGAGCCGCTTTGAGGTAAATATTATCCATTCTGTTCCCCTGTCTAGCAATTGTTCTGTTAAATTCAGGAAAAACGGCGAGCAGTGCCGCAATAATGATGAAAATAGTTGGAATGATCTAAAAGGCGAAACGCCGTATCTTGAATTCTTTTCGGGTTTAGTAGGAATTGCGGGTCAGCCTACGGACAGAAACGATATTCCCATGAATGCACGGCTTTTAATCACTCTTGCAAATGGGAACAGATATTACCGCTTATCCAACGACGCCACAATCCACAGGGTGCCGACAGAGATTCCGGATTAAGAAGGCGCTGTGCGCATAGAAGCAGCGACGTCGCCCCTTTCGTATTGGAGTTATTATGAGAAGATTAAAATACGCCTTTTCCTTATTTGAGCTTGCCGTAACCTTATTGATTATGGGACTTATCGGCGTTATAGCCGCAAGGACGCTCCCCGTATTAAATATGCAGCAAAAAGCAATAAAAATGGGGAATGAACTTAGGGAGTACCTGGTTTCTGTTCTTGGGAGCGCTGAAGCTGAAAGGGCTCTCGTTAAACCGGACAATTTTACAAGCTTTCCGCAATACAGCCGCTACGCCGATTCTGAAGGGAACCGTTGGGGATACCTTGCAGCCAATGACCTGACTGACAGGGAGAGTTCATGCAGGATAGACCCTGCGCAAAAGATAGCTATTGTTTATTGCAAGGGAACTCTTGCTGCATGTAACAGCGTATCCCAGATTAAGAGCATGGTTCAGGATGTGGGAATGCTGATGTTCTCATCCGATATGACATTCAGATCAAGATTAGGTTTTTTTGCAGGGTTCCCCAAGACAAACTATGACGGTTCCTTAAATCTGGCGAGCCTGATGTCTATGAAAACTCCCTTAAACCCCTCCAACTATCAGTATTATCAGTGGATATTGGTGAAGGTGGCAGCGCCTCCCACAATGGATGCTGCCGATACAACCTTGATTGACTTCACTTATCAGGAGATATGGGAGGATCTTGACTGTCCAAAACCCAGAAGCGTTACTGACGGCATGGTATTAAGTGTCCGCCCTGCTTCTTGGGGTGGAGTAGACCAACACTACGACTTTGTTCCGATACCTGTGAATTTCCTGAATATTTCCGGTGCGGAATACTGTTTTGAAAGCAACTTAAATAGAACGTCAGACCTTGGGATAGCAAAAACCTACGAGCGCGACAACCGTTTTGTAACAGACACCATCGCGCTGCCTCCGGGAAACCCCAGGGGGGCAAATTTTTGCAACAATTTGGCAAACCGTGTTCCCATCTATAGATGTGATATCCCCTCCGTCAATAACTGGCTGGGAATCAATAGATACACTTTTGATACTTGGAATAAAGATAGCAATACCGCGGAAAACAAGTGGTTTTTCTGCGGTGGAGACAGGATGTGGGATGCCCGCAACTCCCTTGCAACAGAATGGTATGAGATTCGGATAAATCCGGGAAGGGTGGATACAAGCAACGCAGATATCTATAAATATGAGCGGTATAGAAACAACAACCGCACTTTCACCGCCTATGGGAGGATTCCGGGAAGCCGCGCCCTGTTTAAGCAGTCTTTCACTATGAATGTCAGGGGCGGGATGACCTACTATTGGGAGTTTGACAGATGAGAAGTGGATATACGCTTTTAGAGCTTGCAGTTACTCTCACAATTATTGGGGTTCTCCTCGCAATTGCATTGGGGAGCGTACTCCCTATGGCAACGGCAAGGAAATTGAACGAGTTTAAGCTGGCGGCGGATAATGCCAGAGAGTGGGTTGATAATTTTGCCGTATCCAACAGGAGGCTTCCCTCCGCTGCCGAATTTGAAGCCGTTTATCCAAAAGGGAACAATTCAGAGCTTATCCTTGAGTATAAGGTTAATCCCAATATAGCAGCTTTCAATCTATCGGAAGTGTATCAGGGATATAAGATAAACCGCAGGGATCCGAAAAATTTTGTATATCAAAAACCGTCTGATGACTTACTCACACCAGATAACGCAAGCGCTCCGCCAGTGGACTATGCGTATCTGATAGATGCACGTTTTCCTGGGGAGAAAACGGGAACTTATCGGCAGATTTCCCGTTACTACCAATTTGTAAGGCTTATCGGAGGAACAGATCAACAAAACTATGTCCGTATTCTTACCCAGACGCTGCCGCAAGCAAGGAGGCTTGAAAGGTATAATGCGACGGTGCGTATAAGCGGCGGAGTGATAAAAGCGGATGCCAGCCCCGAAAAGGATTGCGATCTCGGACGGGATCTTGAAATTGCAGTAGGGATAAGAGCCCCAGAGTTATGGTATGCCAACTTTGGATCGGATTCAGGCTTTAATACTTGGAACACTCTGAAAAATTTAACCGCAGCCTTCAGAAATCAGCCGGGTATCTTTGAGATAGGCACTGACTGCGGTATCGGGATCGGCAATGTAAATCGGAATAGGGTGTGCGATCCTTACACATTTGAGGCAAAAAAGATGCCTGCCTCAAACCAGTGGGCAAAGCTCGCCTGCACCCCTGACTCAACGGAATACACTTTTAAGATTGCCTCCTCCGGAGTTATCCCGCCTTATCTGAAGAATTATAATTGGAAGTTCCCCCAGATGGGCAAAACCCGGGGAAGCGGCGGGGAACTCCCGAATAAATGCGCCTACAATACGAACGGCACAACCGGACCGCTCCCTGACAGCTGTATTGGAGGGGCTTATGTGGGGGAATACTTTTATCTGGTTATATTCGTGAAAGATAATAACGATCTTGATGAAAAAAACAATTCGAAGATTATTTCCAAAAGCTACCGTGTGGATACGTACCCCTTAAGGGGCTCTGATCCGGCAAGATAAGCCGGCGGCGGCTTCTATTTAGCTAAATCTGAATATCTGGAAGTTTGCCTGCATTGCATATTAAAGACGCTTGATAATCGCATCTCACTGCTGCGCTGTACCTGTATCTAAACGAAACCCCAATTATTTAGGGAGATAAAATTGCAGCCGGATAGAATGAATAGAACTTTTTAATCATCAAAATTTTTCTGAGAATATACTCTCCCTTCTGTTTCCCCTACCCCTTTTAAGGAGACAGTCAAACCAATGATATGCTCCCGTGTGCGCTCCCGCCTTCGGGAGCGGGAGTTTATCTCAATATATCTGTCGGTTTGATAGAGCAGCCCTATGGAGTAACACTGACTTACCCACTTGACACCCAGTTTGCCTGATCTGGACGCCAGCTTGTCAAAGTGCATAAATGTTTCTCCCGCGTTCCAAGTAAGGGAACTCTCAACTTCAAAGTTATGCAGTTTCGTTGCAAGAAACAGGGATACTTCCGATTGGTTGTCTGTAAGGGTTCTGCGATCATAAATATATTTGCCCCCTATAGAGAATTTATTAAACTTCAAAATCAGCTCATCTGTAAAATAAACCACCTGATCGGGGTTTTGGGCAGTGCGGTTATCGGCGTAATGGTCGTAACCTATTTCAAGGGTGTTGACGAGAAGCCCGTCTTTTGCAAGATAAAGTTTTCCCTCAAGCGGATTTAGGGGCCTGTTATCCTCGGTGTTCAAAGTGTACCCCTGCCTTAGGGTAATATTGCTCTTCCACCCTTTTGGGTTGTAGTAGCTCTTTAGCGTCCACGCTATCTCGTTGGCGCTCTCTATACGGTCGTTTGACAGGAGGTTAGGAAGCCCCCGCTGATCTATTTCATCTATAAAGGTATATGTAAATGTGTTTTGAATCCCGTGCCTGCCGTTACTATAATTTTTATATATCTCATTTAATGCAGCCTGTAAGGTAATTTTTGGGATAAACCTCTCTGTTTCACTCTCTTTCTTTGTAAGATATGAGGCGGGGAGAACGCTTTCCTGCACTCTGGAGTTGTCGTAACCGCTCCAACGGGTATAATATGCCGTGACGCTCGGCGTAACCCTCATTATCGGAAGCCTGAATGTGCGGTAAAGCCTTAAATCCCCGTGATACCTATGATAAAGGGTTAAGCTGTCCGTCAAGGTATCCGTCAGAAGATTATGATTTATAACTCTGTTATTCACTTGATTATATTGAAAGTTCATATCAAAATTAAAGATATTCCCGATAGACCTGTATCTATTCCTAAAATAAATCTCCGGGGCGCTCACCACGCCAGTCAGCCGGTAACCGCTTGCGGTATCCGAATATTTTCTCTCGTCCGCATAGGCAACCCCCACCTCAAAAAAACGGTTATTGGAAGCTAAAGAGTAGCGTTGGTTAAAAACATTTTCCTCATTTGATAAATCTTTATCGTAGATACTAAAGAAGGAAAAATCCCGCATATAGCGGTAGTCTGAAACTATATCCGCATCCGCCGTCAATTCAAAGGCAAGGGGGAGTTTAACAAAAGTTTTTGACGTATACCTCCACCGTTCATTTTCCCCAGCATTTGAGAGGGCGTCGTTTATGCTCTCTCCCGCCAGATAGATACGGCTGTTCTGATAGATACTATAGCGGAACTCCCCTTGGAACAAACCGCCTCTCTCTGTAAAACTTGTGGCTTTTACCGTTAAATCTTTATCCAGATCAATAGCCCAGAAAAAAGTTCCGCCAAGATATAGACCCAGCTCATTTGAATATCCCAGGATGGGCGGGAGGAGCCCTGTTTGCCGCTCGGTGATAAGCGGGATCACCATTTTAGGGGAGTAGAGGAGGGGATAGCTTTTAATATTCGCCGTGGAGTGATCCCCTATAAGGTATCCGCCAATCTCCGCCTCCGCCTCTTTAAATGAAAACGACCAATCAGGAATCGGAGCGGAGCAGGTGGAAATTCTGACGCCTATCATATGGTAGTAATCTTTATCAAGCCGTGTAAGTCTTTCGGCGCATACATAATATTCCCCCCGTAGCACACCGGACGCGTTGTCAATGGTTCCGGTCTCGCGAGTCATATCATATTTTACCATATCCGCCCGAAATATCTGTTCATCGTCCATCATCACCACGTTTCCGGTTGCGGTTACTGTCTGGGCTGCGTGGGAATATACCGCCTTGTCCGCAAACATCTTGGTATTCTTAAAATAGAGCCGCACATTCCCAACGGCTGTGTAAGATATATTATCTATGCCGAATATCTCGTCCGCCTCAAGCAGATAGCTGTTTTCAGTGATCTTTACCCCTTCCTGCCCAAGAGAGCAGAGAGGGAAAGCAAAGAATACAGCTGCAAAAATTAAGGCATATCTCACGTTGCATTACCGCGTCAGGAAGGTTCTGACATAGCTGCACAGATAGAGGGAGCCAGTGACAAGAATATCCCCGTCTGTCTGCTTTTCAAGCTCTTTCAGCCCAATAAGTGGATCTTCCGTAAAGGTTAATCCGTTTGCCTCATTTAAGGCGGCGGAGGTTATAGAGCGGGGGTTACCGGGAATAGCGGTTATGATCATATTCCCTGTGCATTTTGAGAGAAAGCGAATGAAGTTATTTATATTCCTCTCTTTTGTGGAAGAGAGGAGAACGCCGCCGATACTTGGGAAACGTTTTTTCAACTCCAATATCCCTGATTCGTTATGCGCTCCGTCCAAAATTATTCGCCCAAATCGTTCCTGTCTGCAAGGCGGGAGCGGGTAACACCTATAGGGGATCTTTTTTCCGCAAACATACTCCGCAACAGTTATTGCAAGGGCAAGATTACCGTTAAAAGGGGGCGGCGCATACTCCAGAGCGCAGGCAACATCTTCATCACTGGGGATAATAACAAGCGGTGAGATTAGGCGCAGTTCCTGAATTATGAAGTCTTTACACACCCCTGCAAAAACAGGGGAATTCCCTTTTATTACGGCAGCTTTTTCGTCCAGAATTTTATATATATTCCTCCCTAAAATCTCCCTATGGTCTGCAGCAATATGGGTTATGACCGGATACTTCTCTTTAATATAGCTGGTATTCGTTGCATCGTAACGACCGCCCAAACCGGTTTCCAATACCAGAAAATCCGGTCTTTTTTCCCCCGCGCTTATCATAAAGATAAAAAAGAGGGTTTCAAAGTAGGTCAGGCTATTTTCTGTAATGATATTCTTGTAACAAGAAAATATGGCGTCAAAGTCTTCTGCGGCTATGAACTCCCCGTTGTATTGAATCCTTTCGTAAATAGATATGACATGCGGAGAGGTAAAGAGCATCACATTAAAACCCTCCGTGCGCAATATATTTGCTATATAAAAAGATGTGGAGCCTTTGCCATTGGTGCCCGCAATATGGATAACTTTTCCTGCTATCAGCGGGCGAAGGGCTGATAGGGCGTTGTCAATCCTTCCGAGAGAAAGCTCCATAGTGCGGTGTTCAGATCTCCCCTCAAAAAATTTTTCAAAGAGCGAGGGTCGCATATTTTCAGCCGAAAAAATTCAAAATATCCGATACGGATTTTCTTAACTCCAGCCTGTGAACTATTAGGTCTACCATCCCATGGTTTTGAACGAACTCCGCAGTTTGAAAACCCGGAGGGAGTTCCTGCCGAATGGTGCTCTTTATGACCCGCGCTCCGGCAAATCCAATTAAAGCTCCGGGTTCTGAAATATTAATATCCCCAAGCATGCTATAACTGGCGGTAACTCCGCCGGTTGTGGGATTTGTGAAAACGGAGATATGCCCTAAACCGCTCTCATTGAGACGCGCTAAGGCGGCGGCGGTTTTTGCCATCTGCATAAGCGATAGGATGCTCTCCTGCATACGGGCACCGCCGGAGGAGCTTATGGTTATAACGTGGCAGCGGCGGCTCACCGCATCTTCTACCAGGCGGGCAATGGCTTCTCCCGCCGCGCTCCCCATACTCCCCCCCATAAAATTAAACTCAAGGGCACCGATATTTACAGGCATCCCGTCCACAAGCGCCCGGCCGGAGATAAACGCGTCATTAAGCCCGGTCTTTTTCTGAGCAGCTTTCACCCTTTCGGGATATTTTTTAGAATCCTTGAATTTTAGCGGGTCTAGAGAACAAAGCGTTTCATTTATTGGCTCAAACGAGTTTTCGTCCACGATGATTTTAATCTTTTCCATAGCGGAAATCTTAAAGTGAAAGCCACAGATCGGGCAGGTGTTCAGAAGGCTCTCCACCTCTTGCTTATAACATATCTCCCCACAATGAACACACTTTGTCCAAAGGTTCTCCTTAATCTCTTTCTTTGGTTCGGAAGAAACCTTTGTTATTCGGGTGAGAAAGAAGTCTCTTAACCCCATGGGAACTCCCCGTTAAGCATTATAATCAATTACCGCCCTCCCTTTCAAATCCCCGGAGAGGACAAGGGGAAGATATTTTTCTAACTCTTCAATGGATATTTCCGTACATATCCAATCAATATAAGGGTTTACAAGCTCGCTTGATATAATCTGCCACATCTCGCTCTTAGTTTTAATATCAGAATTCATACCGTTTACCCCGATAATCCCTATCCCTCTTTCTGTAAAAGGGAGGAGGGATGCGGTAAAAACCGGGTTTTCATAACACCCGGCGGCTAAAGCTATACCGTCATTATTAAGCCGCCCGATAAGCGCGGCAAGAACGTCGCCGCCAACGGAATCAAAGATACCGTCAAAGAGCGGGAAGGAGGGAGATATTTCAGATTCGGTAATGGCGGCATCTATATTAAATTGACTTACAAAATCTTTACTGTCTCCGTCTTTTACCACCGCTGTTACGCTATAGCCCAGATGAGAGAAAACCGATGCGGCAAGTGCCCCTATATCGGTTGACGCCCCCGTGACGGCAATCCGCTTTCTGCCTGTTATCCCCATATTCTGTAAAACGATTAGCGACAAAGCAACGGTTACGCCGGCGGAGCCGAAAACAGCTGCGGTCTTCATAGAAAGTCCGATTGGGAGAGTTACAACCGCATCCGCAGGAGCGGATATATATTCCCCAAACCCGCCGGGAGCGGTCGTACCTATGCCGCCTCCGCACACCGCCACTTCATCTCCGGGTACAAAGTTAGGGATTTTGGAAGAAACAACCTCCCCTATGGCATCAATACCGGGGCATATCGGATAATTTTGAACTCCTAACTGCGGGAAGCGCCCATGGCTGATAAGGGCATCTTCAGTATTTATAGGGGTATATTTGACATTTATAATAAGCTCTTTTTCTGGGAGGGCGCTTATTTCCGCAGTACGCAAACTCCTTGTAAAACGCCCCGCAGTATAAACGGTTTCATACATTCGGTAAACCATTCAGTTCAGCTCCAATTTAATGACCATTAAGGAAGTGCACTTTAACATACTAATAAAATAATGTCAAATTACCTTGTTTTACCTGTAGTATTCCTCTGATTCATTTATGATAATGTCTCAGATATTCACGCGAGAATTTGTCCTGGGGATGAATTTATATAATTCCATTTTTAAGTCATTAGGTATATAATATTTCCAAAAGGGACGTACCCCAACATGGTGATCTTTTATATTAAGTTCATCATAGTGCGAGTAATCTAGGATAGCTGGCTTAAAATTAGAGATTTTGTTATTTAGCTCCGGAGCCTTAGAAATCCCTATTTGCAGCGGGGTTTGGTTCTCTTTATAGCTGTTTTT
>JAITJJ010000085.1 GCA_031278965.1 Deferribacteraceae bacterium | reverse complement strand
GTCTTGAGCGGCATTATAAGGGGGAGTTTAAGACGATTAGACTATCACCTGTGATAATGGCAGTGAGTTTTTAGATAGTGCCGCTTTGGAGTGTTCGAGTATAAGTGAAGGTAAGCGGACGGAGATATATTATGCACCTCCGTATTCATCTTGGGAGGGGGGCTCAAATGAGAACGCTAACAAGTTGATAAGGGAATTTATCAAGAAGAGGGAGGATATATCCAAACTACCGGTGGCATATATCAAACGGATATAGCGGTGGATAAACTCATATCCCCGCCGAATATTCGGATACAAAACCGCTGATGAAATCCGAACAATCCGAATCGTTTGACACTGGCGGAAGAGGACTTCATTTCTTACAACTTACCCCCCGCAAATCTAAGTAGCCAACTGCCCCGGTTTTTTTAGAGGAATTTTAGAGGGCTTTTATATATCCGGCAGCAACCGCCCGCGCCAGAGAGCGAACTCTCCCTATATAGGCGGTTCTTTCAGTTGCGGAAATGGCGTTTCTGGCATCCAGAAGGTTGAAGGTGTGGCTGCATTTCAGGGTATAATCATAGGCGGGGAGGGGGAGTTCCATAGCGCAGAGGCGTTTTGCCTCTTTTTCATACATCTTAAAAAGCTCAAAGAGCATACCCGTATCCGCATGTTCAAAGTTATAGCCCGAAAATTCCACTTCATTCCGGTGATATATATCACGATAGGTTAAATCCCCGTTCCACTTTATATCAAATATCGAATCAACGCCCTGCAGATACATGGTGATCCGCTCTAGACCATAGGTGATCTCCCCGGTGATAAGTTTCAGATCCATCCCTCCGGCTTGCTGAAAATACGTGAATTGGGTAACTTCCATTCCGTCCAACCATACTTCCCACCCTAAGCCCCACGCGCCAAGCGTAGGGGATTCCCAATCGTCCTCCACAAAACGGATGTCATGGCCAAACGGATCAATCCCAAGAGCGCTTAAACTGTCGAGATAAAGCTCTTGAATATCGGCGGGAGAGGGCTTTAAAACCACTTGAAATTGATAATAGTGCTGAACGCGGTTAGGGTTCGCCCCATACCGCCCGTCTGTGGGGCGGCGGCTGTTTTCAATATATGCCGCCCTCCAAGGTTTATCGTCAAGACATCTTAAAAAGGTGGCGGGATTAAATGTTCCCGCCCCCACCTCCATATCATAGGGTTGAAAGATAAGGCAGCCGTGCTCTTTCCAATAGGTTTGAAGGTTGAGGAAAACATCTTGAAAATACATTATTTCTTCCTGCGGGCGTGCGCCAGAAGCGGCATAGCGTGCAGCTTTATAAACCCTCCGGCATGAGTTGGGTCATAGGCTCCGTGATCATCATCCATAGAGGCAACCCGATAGTCATAGAGGGAATATTCGGAGCTTCTTCCCAAAACAGTGATATTCCCTTTATAGAGCGAGAGGCGGACTTTGCCCGACACATACTTTTGGGATTCCGCAAGGAGCGCCAATATACACCCCATCTCGGCCGAGAACCAGTATCCGTTATAAACAAGCTGGGCAAAACGGGGCATTAGGGTATCTTTCAGCTGAATAAGGCTGCCGTCTAAGGTAAGCCCTTCCATATCCCTATGAGCGGCTATAAGCACCGCGCCTCCGGGGGTTTCATACACCCCTCTGGATTTCATTCCCAGATAACGGCTTTCAACAATATCCACCCTTCCGACTCCGTTATCTCCCCCCAATTTATTGAGTTTGGCAAGCATATCCGTAGGAGAATACCGTTTGCCGTTCAGAGCGGCGGGAATTCCGTTTTCAAAGGTGAGTTCTATTTCAGTAGGCTCATCCGGAGCGTTTTGGGGAGAAACGGAGTATTCAAACATATCAGCCGGAGCGGTGGCGGCGGGGTCTTCCAATATTCCCGCTTCAAAACTGATATGCAGAGCGTTTTCATCACTGGACCAAGGCTTTTGAACGGTTGCCTTAACAGGTATCTTATGCTCTTTTGCAAAAGCAATGGCTTCGGCGCGCCCTTTTATAACCTCGTAAAACTCTTTAATCCTCCAAGGGGCAATCACCTTTAACTCTGGATCAAGGGCGGCAGCGGAGAGTTCAAAACGCACCTGATCGTTACCTTTACCGGTTGCGCCGTGGGCAATGTATCCGGCTCCGATTTTATGGGCGGTATCCACCAAACCTTTGGCAATAACAGGGCGGGCAAGAGACGTGCCCAACATATAGCGCCCTTCGTATAATGCGTTAAATTGCACGGCTGGAAACACATAATCCCGCACAAACTCTTCTCTTAAATCAGAGATGACAAAATCTTTAGCGCCGGAAGCCTTTGCTTTAGATTCAAGGAGAGGGAGCTTTTCAGACTGCCCCACATCCGCAACAAACGCCGTTACATCATATCCCTGCAAATCAAGCCATTTCAATATAACAGATGTATCAAGTCCGCCGGAATATGCCAGCACTACTTTCTCACGTTTAGACATAACTACCTCTTTAGTTTAACGAATCTATTTTTATATAGGGTTTGAATACCCATCCCACCTGCCCGTTTTCAAGCTCTACCTTTAGCCACTCCGCCCGTTCTTCCAAAACCAATACCCTTTCGCCCTCTTTTAAGATCGCCAGCTTTGAGGCGCTCAAATCAGGCGAGGAACGAAGATTAAGAATCGTCGCCCCCACAGAAGCATATATCCCGTTATCCGTATTACCGGATTCCGCTGTATCAAACGGATTTTCCTCCGCCCCGCTGTCATCTGCAATAGGGAGCGTCAGGTTTTCCGACTTTACTAAGGGGCTAGCCGGATTATTTGTTCTACCGAAAAAGTAATCCGCTCCCATAAGGGCGGTAACAGTTATAGTTACAGCTACTGCGGCGTATATGAGCGGATTTTTTTTATCGGTTTTTATACTTAAATTTAAGCTATGCGCCGAAGTAATGAGATGTTTTTCTTTTAAGACTGTAGATCTGTCCAGATAAGCGGCTACTATTAAGCGCTTCATTATGATATTTATAAGAGCCGGATTCCCCTTTGAAACCTCCCATATAAGTTTTGCTAGGCGCGCCGAAACAGAGAGTCTGTTTCCAGCCTGATTTGCCCTATAAGAGATGTATTCTTTGCAGTGCGCGGGGGAGAGCGCCTTAATCTCTGTATAAACCGCTATAAGCTCTTTATATTCCGCAAACTGCGGAGCGGCAATAATCTCTTTCAGAATCGTATCTCCGGATACAATAATTTTTAAAGGATAACTGCTCTGTTTTATGAGGGAGAATAAGAATAGGAGGGTACCTGCCGAAATGGTATGAGCCTGCTCCACGGCTATCAGTGCAGCGATTCCGGTATACTTATCCTCTAAGAGAACTTTGCCGAAACTGGCCTCAAAGTTTGGAGAATCGGCGGCGGCTTTTTTAAGGTCAACTTCAGTGCCGCCCTCTGCGGTTATGCCAAAATTCGTAATAAGGGTTTTTATAAGATCTGCTTTGGTAAGGTTCGGAAGGTTAATATAGGAGTATATTGTATTATCCGGCAACTCCTCCAAAAACCTCCGCAAAGTGAGGGTTTTCCCTGACCCGCTCTCCCCTGTCAAAACTGCTATGGCGCCCCCTTTGTCCGCATAACCGGAGCTCATAAAAGTTTCAAG
>JAITJJ010000079.1 GCA_031278965.1 Deferribacteraceae bacterium | reverse complement strand
GGCTTCATAACCCTGTAAAGAGGGGGCGGGCAGTAATAGGCCATAAAAACTGCCGTAAATATTCCAATCGGGGTTCCCACAACTATGGCTCCGGCGGTAACGCATATACTCCCGACAATCATAGGGAGGATGCCGAAAAACGGGGGTGTATCCACAGGTGACCAGTCAGTTCCCAGAAGAAGGTTGCCCGCTCCTATCTTAAAGAGACCGGGTATCCCGTTTCCAAAGAGAAAAGCGCAGATAAGCCCAAGAAAGAAGAGTGAGAGGGCGGAAGAGAGGAGGAAAACAAACTTCATCACCTTTTCACGCGTGTGAAGCCCTGATACTCTATTTAGAGAGGGGGCGCGCCCCCTCTCTGCGGAGTTGGATAGTCTTACCACTTTGTCTTTTTCCCGGTGAAAATATCTTTGATTTCGCTGACGGTGAGGGTCTCGGTATCGTTCTTTTTGTTTACGATTACCGCCAGCCCATCAATGGCTATCGTCACGTTGTTCAGCTTTCCAAGCTCGGAGGATTTAAGGTCTCTGGAGGACATCCCTATATCGCATGTTCCGTTTATAGCGTTATTAAGCCCGGTGGAGGAGTCGCTTGTTTGCACCTCAATCTTTAGGGAAGGATTTAATTTGCCGTAGGCTTCAACCAACTTCTCCATAATCGGGGAAACGGAAGAAGAACCTGCAACTACAAGCCTGCCGGAAGGTTTTTTAGAGGTAAAATCCGGGGCACTCTCGCTTATCGGGATATATCCGCCCTTTGATATTACTTCGGAGCCTTGCTTGGAGAGGATGTAGCTTATAAAGTCAACCCCGCCTGCAGATGCGTTCCCTTTGTAAGCAAGGTTAAAAGGTCTTTTCAAGGCGTAGGTTCCGTTCTTTATATTTACAACACTTGCAGCAACTCCGTCCACCTTCAGAGCTTTGACATTGGAGTTAAGAGAACCAAGCGAGATATATCCTATGGAGTTTGGGTTTCCTGCTACTGTAGAGAGCATAACATCGGTTTTATTAGTGATGATTGCATCTTTTGTAGTTTGATCTTTCCTCCCCGTATCCGTCCTCTCTTCAACTCCGGTGAGCTCTATAAAAGCACCGCGGGTGCCGGAGCCGGATTCTCTGCTGACAACGGAAATTGCTCCTGAAAACGCATGGGAGATTGCGGCTATCCCCAATAACAGAGATATAATTAAAACTTTCTTCATATAAAACTTCCTCCTTTAGAAGTAAACCTATTTTTACAAACGAGTGTAAAAAAGCTAAGAGAGGAATTGTAAAATTTATGTAAAATAATGAGACTATAAAAGCAGGGAGGTATTTATGATGCTAAAATACAGCAAGGCGGCGGAGTGATCTTGATAAGCCGGAATAATAATCAAGGGATAATGATGAATTCTGCGGCTTATTAAGAACAAACACTTTGGCATATTTTTTGCTCTATCTATGCATAAGGTGATCAAATCGGTTTCCGCCGCAATATACTTATTAATTTTAATGAGTAGGGGCGGAATTGGACAGGAATTTATGGCTATGGAACCTATAAACGCTATATTTGCAACGTCTCCGCCGGAGCTTTCAGAAGCGTCTGTTTCCAAAGGCGCTCTTCAGAAAAAGCTGATAAGTACGTCATTCGTTGAAGGCGGGGAGGAAAAAAAGGTTGAGAATAATACCCCGTTGCCGACCGACCGTTACGAGCACGGTTGCAGGGAGGAAAAAACGGGCTACTCGGAGCTTGCCCGTTACCGGAGAATAGAAAAAGTTGAAAAATATCCCTCAGATGTTCCGCTTGGAGTTCCTTCTCCAATAAGTGTATATTCCGCTATTGAAGGGCTTGCTTCCCGCTTGGAAAACAATATTGAAACTCCTCCGGAAAATCTTTCCGTCCTAATAGATTTATACAACCGTTTGGTAGATAAACTTGAAAATAGTTCTTATTGAACCAGAAATCCCCCAGAACACCGGAAATATTGCCCGACTTGCTGCATCACTCGGTGCGGAGCTTTGTCTTGCGGGGAGGCTTGGTTTTTCTCTCTCTGATAAATATATGAAACGTGCTGGAATGGATTACCTTGATAAGGCGGTTATAAAACATATTCCCTCCCTTGATGATTTTTACGGCATTATTGATGATAGAACCTATTTTATCAGCACGAAAGGGGAAAATCCTTATACTCACCTTCCCTCCAACGCTGAAACGTTGGTTTTCGGTTCGGAAGGGGGCGGCTTTCCAAAATATATCTATGAAACTTACTCTGAAAAACTGTTCAGAATCCCTATGAAAGACGGGATACGCTCTTTAAATCTCTCTTCCGCTGCCGCCGTGCTCTGTTACTATATTGCAGCAAAAGAGGGTTTCAAAGGGTTGGTTTAAATTCCGCTTAGTGATTGGTATAGCCCAATATATCCGTTTGTCATGAATTGATCGGTAAAACTCTTCCCCCGCTGAAGAGAGGATTTTGAGAAAGCGTTCCGTATTGCGGGCTCCTCCGAAAGTCTGTGCATAGCTGACGCAAAAGCTCTGTAATCCCCCGCTTCAACCAAATATCCGTTCTCTCCGTTCCGCACCAGTTCAGGAATCCCCCCTACCTTTGAAGCTATAATAGGCAGAGATGCGTGCATGGCATCTATTATTGATGTATTTAACCCTTCAGAGCTTGAGGTGACTATATAAATATCCATACATTTCAGATATTTCGCCACGTCTTCTTTAAAGCCCGTAAAAATAGTATCTTTTGTTATTCCAAGATTTTCCGCAAGACGGACGCTTTCATCAAATCCTTTTCCGCCTCCCACCAAGAGAAGTTTTCCCTTGCCGCCCGTTGAAAGATATTCGTTAAACGCTTTAAGCATGGTGGGAAAGTCTTTATGGGGGGCAAAATTTGCGGCTGTTCCGAAAACCATATAATCAGAAGGGAGCCCCAACGCGTTTCTCTCCGTTTCCGCATCGTATTCAGAGGGAAATGCTGGGACAGGAACCCCGCTGTATACTATGGGTATGTCCCCCGTTACTCCGCAGTTTACAAGCACGTCTTTTACCCCTTGAGATATGGCGGCAAGGTTTATATGACGGTTATTATATTTTTTTAGGGTTTTTACCGGGAAATCCACGCGGCGGGTATGCACCAGCTTAAAAGGCGCGCCTAAAATTTTCAGTATTAAAAGGGGGGTCAGAGAGTGGGCATCGTGGGAGTGAACAATGTCAGGCGCCAATTTTTTAATAAGTTTGGAAAGCCTGAGAGCGCCAAAAAACGAGGCTTCGCCGGTAAAACGGAAAGCCTGAGTATTTTCAGCATGATTTTTAAGGAGTTCGCCGTCAGAATTGCAGATAAGAAAAGAAGTAAAATTTTGTTTCAGCAATCCCTGATGCAGCAAAAGGGTTTGCCGCTGTCCGCCCCTCCACTCTTTGCCGAAATCAACATGCGCTATTTTCATTAGTTAGGGCAATCCTCTTTTACTTCTACTTTCCCCAATTTGACAAAATAAGCATCAAGCGCCCCTTCGTTTGCAACTAGGCATCTTTTCTTATACACTTTAGTTGAGGGAATCATCTCCACGCTGCGGAAAGTTATTGTCAACGGAGGGGAAAACACCGCGGTTTACCGCTCCCCCGTCGCTGTCACCGAGGAATACCCCGTGAAAAAAAGTGCCGTGAGCGCGAAGACAAAAACGACCATAGCCCTGTGGAACAAAAACCTCTTCATAAATAAAATCCCTGTTAATTCTGCTGGGAACAATACTTAATCAAATTAATTATCTGTCGCTTTTAAACGTTGGTTAAAAAGCGACACCTAAAACACAAAAAAAACGGCATACCGCCCGTCTATGGGGAATCGCCGAAACATATTAATTTACTATACTGATTAACGTTCTGATTGCAAGTAAAATTTTCAAAAATGTCACTAAAAATCTGTCTATAAAAAACCAACGTTTAAAAGCGGCACCCAAGTGCAAAAGCTTCGTATTTAAACGGTTTCGCCCGCCCCTGCGGAAGCGCTGAAACGCAAATATTTAAAGCTCATAAAGTGAGCAAAATCAACGGAGGTTTCTTTTATGAAACGGTTTTTATTCCACAAGACTTTGATTGTCTTTCTATTCGCGCTCACGGCGCTCTTTTTCACCTCCTGCTCCTCAAGCGACAGCGACGGTGGCGGCGGCACTACACCCTCCTCAAATTAACGGGAATGTCGTAATACCTAGCGGCTATTCAACCGGGTATAATGTATACGTGTGCAGTGATGTCGATAAGTCCAACAGTTGCAACGGCGAAGAAGAATTAATCCCCGTAAATATTGCCGACGGTTCTTTCGCCCTTACGGCATCAAAAGACATTCCCTTAACAGCTGAATTTTATGAAGAACCATCAAGCTCTTCCGGCATATCCGTTTCTGTTATGGACGGCAAACTCCCTGTTCTTGTGTATACAACTCCTGCAGGAGAAAAACCCCTTTCCGCCTTTACCACTATCGTAAAAAACAAGGTGGATCAAAACCCGCTCTATTATACTGTGAATTTGGCATCCGATGAGGTTAAGGAAACCTCCGGAATAGAGGATCCTTTCAAAAAAGAGAGCTATACTGATGCAGATATCGCAAAAATACATACAGTGGTAAGCGAAGTCGTTGAAGGGTTGCTGAACTACTTGGCAACCGTCCTTAGCGTAACGCCCGAAACCTTTACGCCGGCGCATACCGCCGCCCTGTATAACATAGTATCTGACATGGTAACTGATATTGCAGATGACCCTGTCAGCGCAGATGCGGATTCGCTTGTATCCGGCGTTGAAAGCGGAGTAAGTCAAGAAGTAACTGATGCCGATACTGCTCTGAATGAAGCGGCAGCGGCGAAAGATTGGAATATCAGTGCCGATGCAAAACTTTATGAAGTCGATTGTAAGGGTTCGATCTTTACCTTAGACCTCATACAAACGGGTGCTCAGTGGAAAATTTGGAGGCGTGTGGGTTTGGATGAAACTCCCGCCGGAGAACCTGATTTTAATGCCTCTTTAACAACCATAGGCATTACTCCTGTGAAAAGTCTGGTAACTTCGCTGTCAACTATTTCCGTAAATGACCGTTATGGTTCGTTTAGTATTTCTCTAAGCAGCGGCGCAGAGGTTTACACGCAGCTTTTTACTCATGATTATACAGAAGAGATAGATGGTATAGTCTACCTTCAAAAGAACTTTGAGACCATTAACAGCGGTAACGACAGCATTTCTATCGGAGCTTACGATTTAGGAACTGCGAACTTCAATACCGACAAAATTCAAGATTCTTTCGGGAATTTGATAAATATATTCGGGACGAAGTTTAAGTGGACGGGGGAGGGAAATCAAGAGCTTTTTTCGGAAGACTATGGGTTTGTTAAGAGCGGTTCTTTTGCTAAATCCGGATCAGAAGATAAAGAAGTATATACCTTTACCGCTTCAGACGGTTCCATAGCCTATCTCTTCCATCCAGAAGGCAACTCATCCCAATGGGCTTTGGCAACCTATCCGGTTTTTAACGAAAGGATGGTGCTCTTTAATAAAACTGCAACGCAAGATATTGTGAACGGACTTGAGATTAGTCTTAACGTAAACGTTTGCCGCTTTGAATAACTCAGAAGCATATGTCTTCCGCCTAAAAGGTAATTCTCCGACATAGGAAGGCAGCGTTTATTAAAAGGGAGGCGATGGGATTTCCCTGTTCATGGTCTGCTTACGGCAGCGCGGAAATTCCCCAACGCCCAAAAACAACGCCTTTTGCCCGCAGGTAGAAGCGAGATATTCAAGGCAGGCAATTTCCGCGTTGCACCGTTTTATTCCATTTTTAAGTCATTAGGTATATAATATTCCTAAAGAACGACAGGAGGGGATATTATGGCTCGAAAAGCGAGCGGGCTGCCTGTATTGGGAATAGCGAAGAAC
>JAITJJ010000060.1 GCA_031278965.1 Deferribacteraceae bacterium | reverse complement strand
CGGAAGCAGTGATAATTTCCGCTTCATCAAGCTCTGCAACTTCCTCATGTTTAAGCGCATTAAAATTATAATTTGCAAAGAGTACCCCTTCAATAAAGGCAGCGGTATAGAAAAAATCCTTTTTTTCGTTGTATATATCCTCAAGAGCTATAATGGAAAATGAATATAACTTCCCGTCTAAAAGAGCTCTGGCAGCTTTGGCGCCCAATGCCCGATATTCGGAAGAGTACTCCAGTTCTTTGGGAACACTCATCAAGATCACTTTTTTAAGTTTTCCGTCAAGGGGAACATAAAATGCATTCATCTCTTCTTTTTCAAAATTAAAATAATCGGATGCCAAGATCGCCTGAACCTCGTCATCAATGGTTTTCCCCGTAATACTCCGCAGAGAGGGGATATTTTTATATACAGGGATAATAATTGCATCCTTGCGTGAATTAACCGCCATCTTATTGCGGCAGGATATTTTCATGTAATACCTCCGTAAACTTAAATTACATTTATAGAAAGAAGGAACTCAATCCCCAACGGTTCTCTGCAAAACACCGCAACAGTTTTTTGAAAACCCGGCCTTGACACTTTTTTCTTAACGGGGCAAGATAGCACAAAAGACAAAAAAATAAAAGAGACAAAGGTTTTTTGCATATTATCGTCAATAGATTTTCGGGCAAACAGCAATGCAACGGATATGAACAGCAGCAAGAAACGAATCGGAGTTTTTTGCATAACGCTCCGCTATCCCGCGCCAAAATTCAAGGGAAACGTTAGCCGCCTTACGCCAAACAGGCGAATTAAGGGTTGAATTTTAAAGCAAAGGGATGTTAATGCCCTTCGCAAAAAAGAGCTGAAACATTTATTTCCCTATATTGGTTACCATTTCGGAGATAGGACCTAAGAAACCCGCCATAATTATAATCAGGAAAAACCCTAATATGACCGTAAGAACCGGTTGAATGAGAGCAGCGATATTCTCGGATATATAGTCAACCTTATCATAGTAATACTTTGATACATACTCAAGTTGGGCTTCCAAACTGCCCGTTTGTTCTCCCACAGAGATCATGCGCACCACAAGAGGGGTAAACATTTGCAACTCGCTTATGGAGCTTGAAAAGGTTCTGCCTGAGCTTATGAGATCCCGCGCTCTTGTAACCCCTGTTTTGAAAACAAGATTTTTAAGGGATTCGCTTAATATGCCAAGGGCTTGAAAGAGCGGGAGCCCCGCCGCCACCATAAGCCTTGTATATTCGGCAACAAACGCATAGTTATAATAGCTTAAGGTTATCCCGATCACCGGCAGCTTCAACAGCATTTGGTCTACCTTAAACTGCACGGCATATACCTTCCTTTTCGCCACGATAAACGCTACAATTGCAACAACCAGAACAATAAGAACCTGAACGGCGTTTGCCTGCAAGAAATAATAAGAGCCTATGATTACCCGCGTTATAAACGGAAGCTCCATATCAAAAGATTCAAATACATCAATTAAACTCGGCATTACCACAATCATCCAGAAAGCCATAGCACCCATCATCATAACCAACGTAAATACAGGGAGGATGATTGCGGATTTTAATTTGGAGGTGAGGTTATCTATCCGTTTCAGGTATATTGCCGCATCTTTCAAGGTGGATTCCAGCTCCCCTGTTTCCTCGCCTATCTTGATAAGCCCTACGACCGTTGAGGAGAAGACTTTTGGGTGGCGTTCCATTGCGGCTGACAGGGAAGAGCTAAGCTGAATACTGTAGGATATATCCGTCAATATATTGGCAATCTGCGGGGTGTCCGCTTCCTTTGCCAGATCAAGGAGAGCTGTGTTCATTGAAAGACCTGAACGAACAACAACGTGCATATTTTCAAGTATTTCAATGATCTGCCCCGTCTTTATCCTGCCGAAAATTTTTCTAACATCAAGATATTTCATATAGCCGGGCACAGGCTCAACCTTGACAACATTCAGGTTCATTATGTCAAGATATTGCTGAAGCTGGGATTCGTTGGCAATCTCAAGCGTCTTAACCTGATTCTTCCCCATTTCATCTATGGTATGAATCTTGTAAGTAATCATACTAGAACACCACCCTTATAATTTCTTCCGGATTGGAAAGTTTTGATAACGATTTCAGTAAACCATCTTCCATCATTGAACACATCCCGCGTTCCCGTGCTGCCTCAAGAATTGCCATAGGGGTTTGTCCGCGCACTATCATATCGCCTAATTCCGCGTCCATAATCAGCATTTCGCTGATAACCGCCCGCCCCGAATAACCGGTTTTTCTGCAAAACTCACACCCTCTCCCATAGGAAAAGGTAAGAGTGTCTTTTTCAGATATGCCAAGTCTGTTTAACATACTTTTTAAGAAGCCCATCTTTATTAGATTGCTTGCAGGTACATCCCTATCTTCACGGCAGAAGTTGCACACTTTGCGGACAAGCCGCTGGGCAATAACCGCTGAGAGCGCTGATGCGATAAAATAATCTTTGATATTCATATCCAAAAGGCGGGGGATGGAGGTAACGGCATCGTTTGTGTGGAGGGTTGAGAGCACAAGGTGGCCGGTAATGGATGCTCTAAGCGCCATCTCAGCGGTGGTTTCGTCCCTCATCTCACCAAGCAGTATGACGTCCGGGTCTTGCCGCAAAAATGCCCTCATAGCGGTGGCAAAGTTATATCCCGCCTTTTCGTTTATCTGAGTCTGCTTTATGAAAGGGAACTTATATTCTATCGGATCTTCGGCGGTCAGCACCCTCCGCTGAAGGGAGTTTACTTTACGCAACCCCGCATAAAGGGTTGTGGTTTTCCCGCTCCCTGTAGGTCCGGTAACAAGCACTATCCCTTGTGAACGCTCAAACTGCTTGACTATGGAGGCGAGCATATCCGGCTCAAACCCCAACGCCTCAAGGCTGAACAGGGAGAGATTTTTGGAGAGAATCCGCATAACTACATTTTCGCCGAAGCTTGTGGGAAGGGTTGATACCCGAATATCAAACGAAGCATCAAAAAATTGGTAGGACATAGAACCGTCCTGCGGAACCCTTTGCTCTGATATATCAAGGTCGGCAAGAATCTTAATCCGTGAAACAAGCGCCGGATGCATAACTTTAGGGCAGGCGAACTGGTGGCGGAGAATGCCGTCAATCCTGAAAAAAACGTGGGAAACGTTATCCTCCGGGGATATATGTATATCTGTGCAACGCTCTATAATGGCATGGCTCATTATATTATCCAGCAGTTTGGGGATATCAACAGGCTGACCGCTGACATTTATCTTATCTATGTGGGACTTTATCTCTTCTATAATCGGTCTTTCCAAGAGATAATACATTATTTCGCTGCGCTTTAAGATAGTATCCTTGTCGGAAATGGTTATCTCAAGGCGCATTCCGGAGCGGCGGGAGATAATGTCAATAGTGTTTATATCAAAAGGATCCGCCATGGCAATCATAAGGATGTTGTCTTCCTTAATGGCTAGGGGGAGAACCTCCAACTGCTTTGACATATTGCGATCCAGGCACCTTAAGGCATCCGGGGAGATTGGGAATTCCGATACATCTATGAACTGTTTATCGGCTTGCTGAGCAATAGCCATCGCTACTTCTCTTGCGGAGACAAAAGACTGCTCTGTCAATATCTCGCCGAGCAGCTTTTTGCGGATAGCCTGTATTTCAACGGCAATAGCTACCTGCTCTTCAGACACATAACCAAGTTTTAACAGTAACTTGCCTAAGGGGATCTTGTTGCTCATGAACCGCCCAACGTTAGTTTATAATAGTTAAATAAATTCATTAATAAAAGCGCTGTGCGCCAAAAAACACCCTTTTAATTTATGAAGTGCAGTTTGGCATCACATATACAAATAAAGCACTTTTCAAAAAAAGTAAAGAGAGAAAATATTCTGCCCCGAAAGAATCTGATTTGCCTGTTTATATTATTTCGCAATAATTTCCCGGCTGCCTTTTGCACTTCTTTTTCAATTCCGCTATCCTATTTAGGAAGGAGTCTATATTTTGATATGTGTCTGCTCTGTTGGAAATTCCCGCTATAGAAAGGCTTGCAAGGGGGTATAACTCCGTCACGCCGTGTCTGTTTTTTGATATGATATGTCCGTTTTTTATGTCCTCATCCCTATATAGAGCCAATACCCTTTCGGAAAAGGAATCTATGACCGCCTGACAATAGCCTTCCCCTTCATGGTAATCACATATAACGATGAAATCGTCCCCTCCGATATGCCCTACGAACTCATTTTTTACGGCGCTCTCCTTTAATATCTCCGCCACCATTGTCAGCATTAAATCTCCGTTTCCGAAACCGTAGGCGTCGTTATACGCCTTGAAATTATCTATATCAAAGTATGTAATGCAATACGGCTGTTCACTAAATATCCGCCTTAATATCTCTTTCTCAATCAGAAGGTTGCCCGGCAGCCTCGTCAGTGGGTTGGTGTGCATGGCGGCATCTATCTCAATCTTTGTACAGGCATCCAACAGATCTTTTATGGTTACGATTCCCCAATATACTTTATCTTTTTCCACCACAACAGGGTTGTAAAGGTGTTCAAACGGCCTTTGCATAGCAAGCCTTGAAACTTGATCTACAGGCATATTGTAATTTACCCGTAAAAACTCCTTATTCATAACTTTACGGATATTCTTTTTTGCATTGAGGCTGTAGCCATATCTCCCGCCTAGCAGCTCATTTAACAGAGTCCTTGTCATAAAGCCCGCAGGATAATTGTTGTCCACAACACAAAATTCCGTGATAGTGGGGTTAAGTTTTAAGGTATCATAAACGCTTCCCGCGTTTTCATCAGGGGGAAAGGTGTGTCCGGGTTTAGCCAGATGCCCTATTATAGGGTAAATAGAGCTTTTGATGTTCTCACGGAACAGCTTTGAACGCTGCCTTATTATTATCTCGGTTTTTCTCTGAATGGCATTCTCAAAGCCCTCCTGCGGGATGCCCAGAAAATAACCCTGCCCCAAATCCACATCCAGATTTATAAGGGTTTTCAACTCCTCCTCGCTCTCTATCCCTTCAGCAACCAGATAAATACCTGTGTTTTTGCCGAACTCCACCATTGCCTTGCAGAGAAGCTGCTTTGTTTCGTCTTTATCAATATTTCTGACAAGGTTCATATCCAGCTTTATTAGGTTCGGCAGGACGTTTGCTATGAGGTTCAGCCCTGAATAGCCCGCCCCCACATCATCCAAAGCAATTCCGTAATTCTGGTTTTTGTAATGCTCTATTGAGGATAAAAAAGCCTTGCTGTCAAGCGCCGCAACACGTTCGGTAATTTCAAATATTATATTGTCTGAGTTCAGACCGTATCTGTCCAAACGGGATTTTGTAAACCCCTCCTTAAACTTTTCATCATTGATGATATTTGAGTTTACGTTGAGAAAGAGTTTTTTCTCTTTATCCAGCTTGGCGGCATTTTCCAAAGCCCTCTTTCTGCATAACGTTTCAAGTTCCCACGATCTGTTCATGCGGTCAGCGGTTCTGAACATCTGTTCTATATTCATTTCAAACTTCTTTTCGCTTATCCTGCTTAACGCCTCATAACCGAAGATGCTGCCGTCGCTGAGCGACACTATGGGCTGATATACGGTTTTAATGTGCTTCCCCTTTAGAATATTCCTTAATTTGAAGAACTCGCCTTTCATAAAATTTTCACCGAAATAGATCATAATCGGGTATAGATGAAAGGAACAAGCATTTGGACGTAAAATTTATTTAAATTATGAAAATAAGAACAGACAAGATTAAAGTCCGTTTTGTATTTTTAGTTCATAGCTTTTTTGGAGTGCCGCTTTTGAATATTCCCTTTTTATATAATGCCGATTTTGTTATATAATTTTTTTTTGATGCTTGTTTTACACTTTTTTATTAAATAAATATATTTATCTGTATATTCTGAAATTTTTCTGATAATATGCCGTATATTTTCGGATAAGGACTTTTAAGGATGACTTTATTGACAGGAGCGAGTTTTGGTTCGGCTCCCAAGCGCACCGCCTTAAAAAATAAGATAGAGCAGAGTTTGCGCTTTCTCTTTAAGCAATACGGATATAACGAGATTGCTCTTCCGGTTTACGAATATTATTCCGTGCTTAAAAATACGGGGCATCGCTTTCCGGATGAACACCTTATCTCTTTTACGGATATATCCTCCGGCCGCCTCCTTGTTCTGCGCCCGGATTTCACTCCGCAGGTTTCCCGCCTTGTTGCAGGGTATAAAGACGCTTTCCCGCTCCCAATCCGCTTATCTTACGGGGGGCCGGTATTCCGCAATGCGGATATTCAGCACGGGGCTAAGGCGGAAAAGTACCATCTCGGCTGTGAGCTCTACGGAGCGCCCGAAAAGGATGGGGATAAAGAGCTCCTTCTGTTGGCAGTTTCCGCCGCCCGCGCCGCCCTTGCGGATTGCATGCTTATAATAGGCGATGCCGCCTATCTTGCCCGACTCCGTTCTCTTTTGGGTGATTATGCCGCGGAGTATTTTGATATATTGAAAGGCAAAAAACTCTATAAGAATACTGAATTTGTATCAAAGTTATCCGGGGATAGATCCGTAAACCCGCTCCTTCTCCCGCTTATTGCGGAGTTGCCTGCGATTTTCGGCGGCATTCAGGTGTTAAAGCGGTTAAAGGAGCTTTCCGCATTTGATTCGAAACTCCTAAAGAGGGCGGATTATCTAACAACCCTCTTTTCAGAGGGCGAAGAGCTTGGAATAGCGGGAGATGCGCTCCTCTTTGATGCTGCGGAGATTCTGGACTTAAACTACTATACCGGTCTTACCCTTGAGCTTTTTCACCGAGAGAGCGGGGTGGCGCTAGGTTCCGGCGGGCGCTACGATTCTCTGATGAACACCTTCAATTTAACCCTCAATGCGTGCGGGCTCTCCCTCTACCTGGAGGAATTGGCGGATGTTTCCCCGCTTGAGGATGAACGCCTTGGAGTTGATTATCTGGTGCTGGGGGATATTCATAAGGCTGAGGAGCTTAGAAAGAGCGGGCATACTGTGGCCTTAGTCCACAGCAAAGAGGAGATTGACGCTTTTCTCTTATTCTCGGATGCCAAAAACGTTATAAACTAAAAGGAGCTTATATAGATGTCGTGTTCTGTGGTTTTGGGGAGTCAGTGGGGGGACGAAGGAAAAGGTAAAATAGTTGATATGTATGCGCCTGATGCGGATATAGTTATGCGCTGTCAAGGCGGGCATAATGCTGGTCACACGGTTTTTGCAAACGGGACCTCCTATATTTTGCACCTTGTTCCGTCCGGCATTATCCATAAAAATGTGATTAACCTTGCGGGAAACGGGGTTGTGGTTGATCCGGCAGCTCTCTTAAACGAGATGGAAGTTCTTGAAAAGAAGGGGATAGATTTTAAAGATCGTTTTTTTATCAGCGACCGTGCCCACATCATATTCCCCTACCACTCGGCAGCGGATAAATTAAAGGAAAAACAAGCCGGCAGCGCCAAACTGGGCACCACTGGTTTGGGGATTGGCCCGGCTTATACCGATAAAGCAAACCGCACCGGGCTTAGAATGGGAGAGCTTTTAAACCGCGATCTCATTAAAAACTGTGTTACCGACAACCTTGCCCAATATAATATTTTGGCAAAGTATCTGTATAACTCTGAAACAATAGAGGCAGAGCCGATTATTGACGAATATTATGAATACGGGAAGAAGCTTGCCCCCTATATAGCCGATACGGCAAGCATTGTGAATAAAGCCTTGAAAGACGGAAAGAAAGTGCTTTTAGAGGGAGCGCAGGGCGCCATGCTTGATATAGATTTCGGAACCTACCCGTTTGTTACATCCAGCAACGGCTCCACCGGCGGAGCAGCTTCCGGCAGCGGCGTATCTCCCAAATGGTTTTCAAATATAATAGGGGTTGCCAAGGCTTACTGCACCCGCGTAGGTTCAGGACCGTTCCCGACAGAACTTGACGGGGAGCTTGGGGAAAGACTTAGAATCGCGGGCAAAGAGTTCGGCGCAACTACCGGCAGACCGAGAAGGTGCGGTTTTATAGATCTTGTTGCCTTAAAATACGCGGTGATGATAAACGGGATTACCCATATCGCTCTGACAAAATTAGACGTTTTAAGCGGTTTTGACGAGATAAAGGCGTGCACATCCTATCTTGCAGACGGCGCTGCTGCGGAGGGCTTCCCCGCAAATGCCGCTGATCTTGCAAAAGCTGTTCCGGTTTACAAATCCTTTAAGGGGTGGTCTGCCTCCCTATCGGAGCTCGGCAGGCTTGAAGATTTCCCGAAAGAGGCGCGCGTTTATATCGCCTTTATAGAAGAGTTTTTAGAGGTTGGCTTCTCCGTTATCTCTGTGGGTTCCGATAGAAACGCCTCAATTGTTCTTTCGGGGATATTTGAATGATTATTGACGGGCGTGAGATAACCCGCACAGGGAAAACCTATATTATTGCCGAAGCCGGAGCGAATCATAACGGTGATAAGGATACGGCGCTTAAAATGGTTGATGCGGCGCTTGATGCCGGGGCGGACGCAATAAAGTTTCAAACCTACACTCCGGGGGAGCTTTTATGCGATCCCAAGCGTCCGGTCACTTGGCATTACGCGGGGGGAAGCGTTACCGAGCCGGTGGGCGAAATGTTTGAGAGGGTAATGTTAAAAAGGAGCGACCATAAGGAGGTCTTTTCCTATGCCGCCAAATGCGGTATTACGGTCTTTTCCACCCCTTTCAGTCCGGACGGAGTCCGTTTCCTTAATAATCTCGGAGTTCCCGCTTTTAAGGTTGCATCATCAGATATAGTTTATTTTGATATGCTGAAAGAGATTGCACGGACAAAGAAGCCCGTTATCCTCTCGGCAGGGAAGGCGACCATTGCGGAGCTTGACGAGGCGGTCGGGTTTTTGGAACAGTATGTTAAACCGGCAGTTTTGCACTGCGTGGCAAAATACCCCGCGGATTATGCGGAGGTAAACCTCAGCACCATAAAAACTCTCCTCCTTCAGTATCCGGACTCTGTTATCGGGTTTTCAGATCATACGCGGGGGCTCTCCTCACCTCTGGGGGCGGTGGCGCTGGGTGCGAGGATTATTGAAAAACACTTTACGCTGGATAATTTTTCCTACGGACCTGATCACGAGTTCAGCTTAAATCAGGCGGAACTCTCCGCATTAGTCAGGGAGATCCGTAATTTGGAGGCGGCGCTTGGAAGCTCCCGCAAAAAGGTGGGGAGATCGGAGGTTGCGGAGCGCGTAACCTCAATACGCTCTCTAACCACCGTGAAAGCCCTTAAAAAAGGGGATATTTTAACGGATGAGCTTTTGGATGCCAAACGTCCCGGTGGCGGCGTTTCCCCCCTTGACAAAGCCAAAGTAACGGGGCTTGCCGTCAACAGGGATATCCCTGCCGATACCACCCTCCGTTGGGAGGACTTAAAGTAAAGTTTGTAGTACTATATATAAGGAAGGCATTTTATGAGACAAGTTTTTTTGCAGAGTCCTTGGATCTATCACAAGGAGCCGCCGGAGATTGTTGAAATCTTCTTTCGGTATGGGGTTTTTGAAAGATTGAAAAAGGGCACTCCCTTAAAAAACGGAGGCGCTTCCGGAAGGTTCTATTACCTGAAAAAAGGACTTGCCACTTTTACTTCTCAGGATCGCTCCGGGCGTATGTTCTCTTTCTGCCTGGTTATTCCGGGGCGGGTTTTGGCGGATATTGACGGGATATCCAGAGAAAACGTAAATGTGGTGGATAAGGTTATCCGCCCTTCCGAAGTGCTGAGTATTGACTATGATACCTGGTATAAACATATCGGAAGCGATCCCGATAAACTTCTAATGGTTACAAGAGGGATAATTGCAAAACATGAATCCCATATGGAGGCGATGATCGCCAATTACACGCTCCCCATTGAAAACAGGCTTAAAGTTTTTCTGAAAACCATGCTGAAATCCTATGAAATGCCGCTTGCTGAATGGAACTGGCTCCCGTTATATCTAAGCGAGGAGGAGTATGCAGGGCTTTTGGGAGCTTCCAGGGTGAGCATAAGCCGCCAATTTATAAAATGGCGGGAGTTGGGGCTGCTTAGGAAGGAAAAACGGGAGATAATCCTCAACAGAGGAGTCTTTGATGATGTTTATGACTGGACAGACGCATAATAGGCAACTCCGAAGAGCTTAAAAGATAGCCTTGGGGAGGGGAGGGTTTATTAACAGGCACGAGCTTATCCCGATAGCCGTAAACAAACTGATGAAGATGGGGCTTACCGTTCTTGTGAACGGTGCGGAATACCGCAGCGGGAAGCCCGATCTAGTGGTAGTCTATCCCGATAAGGATAAATACTATCTTGCCGAAGCAATATCCGATGAGTGTATTCGGGAGGAAAGCCGCCGCCTCCAGAGCACAAACCGGGGTGAAAACGCCAGCCGTGATTACTGCTTAAAAAAATATGGGAACACCCGAAAGGGGTGTTGGGCGGCATCCATATACTGTGATCTGGCGGGGGGAATAGACCTGTTCGCCTATTCCCAGCTTATGGGGATTAATTTTTCAAAGCTCCAGCGTTATGCTGCCGTAATATATCCGTTAAACCTTTCTGAGGAGGGGGAGGCTTTTTTTGCGGAGGAAAAATTGCAGTTCAGAAGCCTAAATGTTGCGGATACTTTTACTCTTACCCTCTTTTCAAAGGCGGACAGCGCCCGGTTTACCGAGATACGGCGGTTTATGCAGTTTTTGATTAATAACGGAGTTTAATTTTGAGCGGGACAGTCTGATAAAAACCTATAATTTATAGTTTACGCTTCCTATCTCCCCGCAAATCTGGCATACTTCCGCGAAATCAGTAAAAT
>JAITJJ010000051.1 GCA_031278965.1 Deferribacteraceae bacterium | reverse complement strand
TACAATCTGAGTGGGTATGCCTGTGCTGATTACGCTTTATTGTTGCCTGTACAAAATTAGATTACAGATTAGGCAAAGGATAGCAACCTTTCAATAATCTCCAATTAAAAATTAAATTTAATTGACTTTCTGCCGATTAACTTTTATCTTTAAAATTGATTAAATATATACTTATAAAGGTAACCCAGATGGCAAGATTTTTGTTTGCAGCCTTGTTCCTATTGGTTTCTGTGGTGGTTTGGGGGGAAGAAACCCTCCTTAGATCTGCGGTTATCGATTCTGCTCTTACAAAAAACCTCTCTTACAGAGCGGCACAGGAAGACAGCCGCTCCTCATACTATAAGTATATGGCCAGTTGGGGCGCTTATCTCCCCGCCTTAGATCTGGGCTACCGCTATACGGATACCAATTCTGACGGACTTCAGGGCGCTTCCCAATCCCAGTCCAGCTATACGGCAGAGGCAAGTATAAATATCTTTCACGGCTTCCGCTATTATATGAATAATAGGGCATTGCGTGCAAACTATATGAGCGTTGCGGAAGACGAGAAAGATATCCGGCTTGCCACAAAGAAGGATACCAGCCTCGCCTTCCAAAACGCCCTGCGGTCGCTCTATCTCCTTAAAACCTCCACTTCCTCCCTTGAGAACGCGGAGCTTGTCTTAAATGAGGCAAAATTGCGGGTGGAGTTAGGCTCTATGACTAGCCTTGATCTTTACAGAGCCCAAGCCGACAGAGAAAAGGCTTACTCGGAACATCTTGATGCGGAGCTTAACTACCTGAACATTTTGCAGGAGATAACCCGCCTTTCTGGAATTACCGTTTCCAAAGATGTTGTGCTGATAGATGACGCTCCGCCTTTTACCTTAGATGAAGAGTTTGTGTATATAGATTCCGCCCTAAAGTATAATACCGCCATCGCCAAAGGGTGTTATCTCTCCAAGTCGGCGGATTACACCTATAATGAGAACCGAGGTTCTTTTCTCCCATCTCTCTCGGCGTCCGCAGGCACCGGTTGGTATGAGCCTGAGAGCGGAGCGGATTATAACTCCAACTATATTGGGGTAAGCGCCACATGGAATATATTTTCCGGTTTTACCAACTTCTATCAGGTGCTCTCCGCCTCAAAATCCAGAAACAAAACCCGATTAAACGCTGTAAACACCCGCAACGACGTTATCCACAGCGTAAGTATAGCCTATCGGAGGGCGGCGGTAAACGATAAAAAGGTTCAATCATCCACAGCTTATGTAAAAGCCGCTGAAGAGGCTTATAATGCAACTCAGGAAACGTTTAGATTGGGGAGAGCTGCCATGAAAGATGTGATTGACGCCCGCATCTCCCTTCAGGAGGCACAGTCACAGTTGGCGGAAGCTGAATACCAGCTTGCCTCATCCTATGAGGAATTGGAATATTTAACAGGCGGAAGCGAGCCGCGTGAAAGTTATACGGAGAACTGCGAATGAAAAAAATCATTATTATAGGTTTAATCCTTTTCTTTGTTATTGTTATTCTGGGGCTTATATTCCGCAGACCCCCCTCCCAGCAGATTGCCGCCACAGATACGGTAAGAAGCGCCGATATTGTGGTTACCCTTAGGCAAACCGGTGTAATCAAACCGCAGGTCGGAGCGATGATTGCCATAGGCGCCAGGGCAACCGGAACATTGGAGGAAGTCCGCGTTAAAGTGGGCGACAGGGTTGAGGCGGGGCAGCTTGTGGCGAGGGTGGATGCCCGCGCCATACGTCAGAGTATCCGTCAGGCAAGAAACAGTTTGGCGAAAGCAAGGGTTGAGCTTGAAAAAGCCCAAATTATCCACCCTGTGGAAGTATCTATGCAGGAAAATACCATAAATGCTGCAAAATCCAACTATGATTACCTTAAAGATGTATACGAAAGGGAAAAAAGTTTATTTGAGAGCGGTTTTTCCCGCCAGGAGGCGTTGGACAAGGCAAAGCATGACATGCTCTCCTCTAAGTTGGAGCATGAGAGTCAGCGCCTGAGACTTGAATATATGAAAGCAGAGTATTTAACCTCGGTTGCCTCTTTGGAAGCCGAAATTTCCCGCCTCTCATCCGTTCTTGAAGAGCAGGAGATACAACTTTCTTATACAGAAATATATTCCCCTATATCAGGGATTGTAAGCGCGGTAAACTCGGTGGAAGGTGAAACCATCGTTACAGGTCTTGAAGTGGCAAAACTCGTCACAGTTTTCAGGCCGGAACTCTTGGAAATGTTTGTGTACGTTGACGAAAGCGATGTGGGAAAGGTTGAGGACGGGATGCGGGTGCTCTATACAGTGGACACCTATCCGGGCAGAGAGTTCTACGGAAATATCTCCCGCATTAACCTCCAGTCTGAAACAAAGGACGGGATAGTATACTATGTGGCGATCGTAGGGATAAATAAGAGCGACGCCCTCTTATTCAGGCCGGAGATGACCACAAGCGTCCGCATAATAACCAATGAAGTGCAGGTGGCGAACTCCGTATATGCCGCCGCTGTCAAATGGGAAAACGGTTCTCAGGTGGTCTATAAGATTCTTGACAAACAGCGGGGAAGCACCCAGCGTATTCCTGTTCGGGTAGGGCTTCGCGGCGAACAGCGGGTTGAGATACTTGAAGGATTGAGAGCGGGGGATGAAGTGGTGGTTCGGTTTGTTACGGGAGTTCCGCTTGAAAATGTGGGGCAGCCCAGGAGCAGGGTACTATGAGCTTCATAAGGCTTAGAAATATCACCAAACAGTATGGAGATGAATTTTCCCCTTTTGTGCTTAAAGGGGTATCCATGAGCATAGGAAAAGGGGATTTTATTGCGCTTATGGGTGTATCGGGCAGCGGCAAATCCACTTTGATGAATATTATAGGGCTTTTGGACGTTCCCACGGACGGGCAGTATTATATTGACGGGGAAGACGTATCCCGTATGGACGATAAATCTTTAAGCTCCCTGCGCAATAAAAGGGTGGGGTTTATCTTCCAGAGCTTTTATCTGATCCCTTATCTTAACGTGCTTGATAATGTTCTCCTCCCCCGTTTCTATGCGGGGGATATGCATGGAGCGGAAAAGAAAGCTATGGAACTGCTTGATCGATTTGGAATGGCGGATAAGTATAAAAGCCGCCCCGGTCAGCTCTCCGGTGGTCAGCAGCAACGGGTGGCGATAGCCAGAGCTATGGTGAACTCCCCATCCCTAATCTTGGCGGACGAACCGACAGGTCAGCTTGACAGCTACACATCTGAAAATATAATGCAATATATCGCAACACTTCCTGAAACAGGGGTTGCAGTTCTGTTGGTCACCCATGATGCCCTGGTTGCCAGCTTCGCCCAAAAAATAATACATATCCGCGACGGGGTGCTGGAAGACTGAAACTGGCATTTGACAGCCGCCGCCAAATTTCGGATGGATAATAAGCACCATTGCAATGCAAATTCAATTGATTATCTGCAAAATAGCACTAAAGAAAATATGGATTTCATCAAAACCGGAAACACTGATTTACATTTAGGACTCGTATTTTAAGATTAACTCTTTTAATTCTCTGACAGTCTCTTCAAGATTTTCAAGGGAATCATCGGCAGAGTAAAGGATGTCGCTTGCAAGAGAAAGCTCGTTTAATATGTAAGGGAGATCATCCGATCCCGCGGAAATCCGTTCAAATTGCATAATAATAGCGCTCCGTAAATAGAAATAAACTCTGCTTTCTTATTAGCAACTATTATGCCAAGCCCGAAGGTATGGACATCCTTTGGACTATTTTATGTATTGCAGCCTTGAAGCAAGGGAACCGGTAAATTCGGCAGCGGTGTTATCCAGAAATTTTATTTCCATAACAGGGTAGACAAACGCTTTTTTAAACTCGTCCGGTATGCGGACAAAATCTTTTTCTGTGGTCAGCAAGAGTTCCGCTCCAAGCCGTTGCACGGAGATTAAAAGTTTTTCCATATCTCTGGAGGTGTAAGGGTAGTGATCGGGATATTTTGAGTGTCCCAGAATTCTTAAGCCGAGCGGGAGCAGCTGCTGTTCAAACTGTTTCGGGTTGGCAATCCCTGATAAAAGCCATACCTCTTTTCCTGAAAGGGCTGTGACAGGAACGGTT
>JAITJJ010000041.1 GCA_031278965.1 Deferribacteraceae bacterium | reverse complement strand
TCCCGTGCAAAATTTATAGCCCCTCTGAATCCCGCGTAGGGACCGCTGTAATCATAGGAGTGCAACTGCCGCGAGAGAACCCCAGCTTTCTGCAAAACATATTTGTCTTTAATCCCCGAAAGGAATATATCGGGCTTTAACTCTTCCAAAAACGCCTCTGTTTCATAATGGTTCAGATCGTCAACCACAACGCTCCCCTTCTCCATATCGGGGAAGAGTCCCTTGTATTCCTCAAGCTGAATACTCTCTTTCAACTTTGCATAGTGCTCCGGAGTGTGAAAGGTTTTATAGTGCGCTTCATCCTTTTCCACAGTGATGTGCTCTATATTCTTATTATCGGCATCTTCTTTTATGGTGGGGATAACCTTTCTCCCTTCATAGTCATCCCTGTGCCCGAATTCATGCCCCGCAAGAACGGTTTTTACACCGAAATCCGCCAATAAGTATTGATAGTGGTGGGAACGCGAACCTCCTACAAAGAGCGCCGCTGTTTTGCCCTTTAGTTTTTCACGGTAATAGGAGCGCTCATCGCTTATCTGCTCTAGCTCGTCCGCGATAACCGCTTCGGTTCTCTCTGTTATCTCATCATCGCCAAAATACAGGGCAATATCTCTAAGGGTGCTTATGGTGGCGTCTATCCCGATAAAATTCACTTTCACCCAGTCCATTCCGTATCTGGTTTTCATCATCTCGGCAATATAGTTAATGGAGCGGTGGCATTGAACAAGGTTTAAGTTTGCTAGGTGGGCGTTCTGAAGCGTTTCAACACTCCCGTCTCCAGTCATCACGGAAACAACCTCATAGCCGACCCTTTTTAAGAGCCGCTCTGTTTCCCAACTATCGCCTCCGATATTGTATTCACCCAAAAGGTTGACGGAAAACTTAGTTTTCGGAGGGGTGTCGCCGGTTCCTATCACATGGCGCATCACTCCGTTATTGGCGATATGGTGCCCACCGCTCTGGCTTACGCCTTTATACCCCTCGCAACTGTAGGCAACGCAGAGTATCCCGTATTTCTTTTCGGTCTCCGCCGCCACAGCATGAATATCGTCGCCAATTAGCCCGACGGGGCAGGTGGAGCAAATCATTATACAGGAGGGCTTAAAGATTTCATAAGCCTCCGATATTGCCTGACGGAGTTTTTTTTCACCCCCGAATACTACATCCGGTTCTTGCATATCGGTGGAAAAGCAGTATTGAATAAAGTTTCTTCCGTCCTCCGTTTTGGCTTTATTGCGTCTGGTGCCCCATGAATAAAAACCGCACCCGATAGGTCCGTGTGTTATGAGAAGCACATCTTTTAACGGACCTAAAACCACCCCTTTGCAACCGGCATAGCAGCAGCCGCGATTTGTCATTATTCCGGGGATACTTCGTGAATTGGCGGCAATCTGCTGCTCGGGCATATCCTCGTCTATCTCAATGATATGTTCTTTGCGGTTTTTGTATATCCGTGCACTGTATCTGTCCAGTACCTTTGCCTTAGAGCTTAACATATGGAGACTCCTAAACTATATTTTCTCCTGTCCGCACAACATAGGATTCGTTTATGGGGAGTATGAATATACGTCCGTCACCCGGATTCCCTGTTTGGTTTGCCTTAATGATGGTTTTAACCGCCAAATCCACCTCGTCATCGTTTATAATCAAGGTGAAAAAACGCTTGGGGATGAGCCTTGTTCCTTCTGTCATGGATTCGCCTACATCCGATAGCGGGAGTTCCCCTGTTCCGAGAACGATCTTCAGGAGGTTTGAATCCATATGGTTTTTACCCCTTCCCAGACACGGACGGCATAAAAAGGCGGGGAAGCCCGCATTTGCAAGGGCGGTTTTGGTATCGTTCACCTTGTTTGCTCTGATGAAAGTCATAACCTCTTTCATATTAAGTCCTCCCTACAATCCTTGTTTGCTGGTGCTTATGGTATACGCATCAACGACTTGGCTGATAAATATCCGCCCGTCGCCGTAAGCGCCTTTTTCACCAGTACGAGCGTTACGCATAATAACCCGCACAACATCGTCTTTTTCCTCATCGTTTACTACAAACAGGAGCATCTCCTTGGGGATTTCATCGTAGTGAACATCTCCAATGGAGAACCCCTTCTGTTTCCCCCTTCCGAAAACATCCATCTTGGTGACTGCAGGAAAACCCGCCGCTAAAAGCTCGCTCAAGACGATTCCCACTTTTTCGGGTCGAATAATAGCTCTGATTAGAAGCATAATACCCCTCCTATACCGCATCCATGAGTCCGTGTTCCATCAATAGCTCTTCAAGGCGATCTTGGCTTAAAGGTTTTGGGATAACGAACATCTGGTTCTGATCGATGTTACGGGCAAGGGTACGGTATTCATCCGCTTGGGCGCAAGCCGAATCAAAGTCAATAACTGTCTTTTTGTTTATCTCCGCACGCTGAACCATATTATCTCTGGGCACAAAGTGAATCATCTGGGTGCCTAGCTCTTTGGCGAAAGCCCCCACAAGCTCTTTCTCTCCGTCCACACGGCGGCTGTTGCAGATTATTCCTCCGAGGCGGCAGCCGCCGGTTTTTGCATATTTTTGTATCCCCTTTGAGATATTGTTGGCGGCATAGAGCGCCATCATCTCGCCGGATGCTACTATATATATCTCCTGAGCCTTCCCTTCTCTTATCGGCATGGCAAACCCGCCGCACACAACATCGCCGAGAACATCGTAGAAAACATAGTCAAGGTCGTCCTCATATGCGCCAAGGCGCTCCAGAAGACCTATGGAAGTAATAATTCCGCGCCCCGCACAACCAACCCCCGGCTCCGGCCCGCCGGATTCAACGCACCTGATACCTGCAAAGCCCGGTTTAAGAACAAGATCCAACTCTATGTCCTCCCCTTCCTCACGAAGAGTGTCAAGCACGGTTTGCTGTGCTAATCCGCCTAAAATAAGACGGGTCGAGTCAGCTTTTGGGTCGCAGCCGACTATCATGATCTTTTTGCCCATTTCTCCCAAACCGGCTGTAAGGTTTTGGGTGGTGGTGGATTTGCCTATCCCGCCTTTCCCGTAAATTGCTACCTGCCGCATTATACTCCTCCTTAACGCGTGCCGTTCAAACTAAACAAACATGTAAAAAGAGATGCCGACATGTACAGGCTCTTTTTACACTTAAACTAAATGCAATAAGTATGCCAAAAAGGCTTTAAGGAAAATTCCTGATGACGCTAAAGAATATTTGCAGCCTTGCTAATTGGGTGTTTTATAGATAAAACAGTTATTTTAGAATTAAAAAAAAAGATAAAATCCCCACAACCTGACTTTACAAAAAATTGAAAATATAAGAAAAAAATGTAATAAATACTAATTTAGAATTACAAAATTGTAACTATAATTTCATTTACCCCGCAATTTCATGGCTATAGGGTTCAAAAATGTGTTTAGTAAGTTTTATTCAAGCGAATGGTTTTTTGATTCGCGATTATCGTGAACTGTCAATGGAAGGTGTTATCTCGCGTTACCCCATTTTTTTGTATTAAGATCAACATAAGGGAAATTTATTCTCATATTTGTTCAGATAATCCTCTAAAGTGAAAAAATGGGGATGTTTTCGTTTTTTATTCTCTCTAAATCGGTATAACTCTTTGCAAAAACTGAATACCTTCTTTATCCCATTCACTATCCTATAAAAGCAGAAACTCACCGCCTCCCTCTTAATTTGCCCTGATGCCCCTTCTGTCTCCATTTTTAACTCTCTGTCTA
>JAITJJ010000032.1 GCA_031278965.1 Deferribacteraceae bacterium | reverse complement strand
AAGCGGGAACTCTTTTGGCAGCGACCATATAACGAGGGGTTGCAAGGTGTGCCATACAACACTGAACAGAAACCCTAGCGGAGGCCACCCGCCGAACCCGTAGAGAGCTTTGCGCTGTGAGTTAAAGATAGTTGAGCGGGAGATTTGGGCGGGGAGTCAGATAGGCTGGCTGACGGGGTGGTTCTAGGTTAATTGGTATTAGTTATAGCCTTTCTCTAGCCTTGTTAAACCAGAAGAGCGCCTCTTTATAATCTTTTTTCACGCCTCTTCCGGATTGGAGCATATATGCAAGGTTATACTGTGCTATACCGTATCCCTGGGCAGCCGAGAGGCGATACCAACGGACAGCCTCCGCGTCATCCTTAGGTGTTCCTCTCCCGCCCGCGCACATAACGCCAAGATTATACTGCGCCTTCATATGTCCTTTTTCTGCCGCTATCAGAAATAAGCGAAAGGCTTCCCTGTCGTTCTTTTTTACCCCTCTCCCGCTTTTATGCTTCATAGCAAGAGAGAAAGCGGCTTCGGGGTGGCCTTTTTCCGCAGCCTCAGAAAGCAGCTCCTCTGCTTTTCTGATATTTTGCAGACTCCCTTTAGAGTTCTTATATATATATGCAAGGTGGTAGAGCGCATCAGCATATCCTTGGCGGGCTGCAGCGCTATAATGGACGAGGGCGGACTTAATGTCTTTCTCTCCCGTAACCCCTTTCTCATAAAAAAAACCGCTTAAGAACTGGGATTTTGCATCACCCCGAGCGGCAGCTTTAAGGAAATATTTTAACGCAAGCTGATAATTATCCCGCATAGCGGCGGCGGTTCCAAGCTCATAATAACTTTTTTTATTTTTGGAAAAAATTTCTTTTATCCTCCTTAACACACCCCGCTCCGATAATTTATTTATTAGAGATCATCAAAAAGCATAGCATAAAAACCGCTGTCCTCCCTATAAAAATTTATTTTTCCCCCTGCCTTCTTTCTAAATGAACTTTCTATTTTTTCTTGTAACTCTTGGCATTATGCGTTAGAATGTGAACGAGGGATTTTTGTTGCAATGAAGATTAGTTTATTTTTAACACTGTTTGCAATATTATTTTGCACTGCCTGCACCTCCGATAAACCTAAAAAGGAAGTGGGAAGACCGATAGTGCAGATTAACGGAGAGGTTTACACTACGGAAAATCTGTGGAACTTTGCAAGCATGGTGATATGGGAGATAGCCCCTAAAGATTTGGATAACGCCCTTATAAATGAACAGCTTCTTAATGATTTTGTGGAACATAAGCTCTTGCTGAATGAAGCGGAAAAGCGCGGGATTACGGCGGACAGGGATCAGATGGATCAGATCTATATCCTATTTGACAGCCCCGATGCGTCAAAAGAGCTAAAAGCAATTACAGGGCATTACAATGTGGATGCAAGGAAGATTGCACAGTTAATATCGGAGCGGATGGTGATAAACAAACTGTTGAGCGAGGTGGTTGTTTCAACGGTGGTTTCAGATACAGAGCTGAAAAGGTTCTATGATGTCAGAGGTTACCTAAGAACCCCCACCACAGGGAAGGCGCATATCTTCCATATATTCACCACAGACAATGAAACAGCCCGAAAAGCTGCACGGGAGCTTGCGTCCGGAATACTCTTTGAGGAGGTGGCAAGAAAATATTCAGAGGGTCCAGAGCGCGCTACAGGGGGCGATCTGGGCATAGTGGTGGAATCCGAATTTCCAGAATTTTTTAGTTCCGCTTTCCGCTTGAAGGAAGGGGAAACTAGCGCTGTTATAACCTCTGAATACGGTTATCATATATTTAAGATGGTTCAATTTATGAAGGCTTCAAGCAACAGCTTTGAAAACTTGAAGCACCAGCTATTAACAGAGCTTTACATGCAAAAAAGACAAGCTGCTATTACAGATTTTATAGGTGCACTGCAAAACAATGCGGAAATTAAGTATCTTAACAATTTTACTCTTTCTGAGCTTTATACCTACGCCAACTAAAGGCGAAGTAATCGACCGCATCTTAGCTCAAGTGGGCGATGAGATCGTTACTTGGCATGATGTGCTGATGTATGCCCCAAGTCAGGTTAGGCAGATAAATACGCTTCCAGAATCTGAGAAAAAGAGCGCTATGGATGCGTATATTAACTCAACCCTTAATATTATAATAGATAGCAGAGTTCTTGAGATTTCAGCAAACCGCATGGGTGTTTTTGTTGCGGACGCGGAGGTTGACGACCTTATAGTCAATATAAGCTCCCAGAATTACGCCTTCCGCAATGCCGTGCAAACCGTTATGAACCGTGAAGGGAGAGTTACGCCGGAGATAAGGCTCTTTGTAAAAACCGTTCTTTTGCAAGAGAAGCTGCGTCCGGTGCTTATTAACCGTGCAGTTGTAGCAGAAGAAGAGGTTTATGAGAAGTTGAAGAGCGATCCCGCAAGCAGTATTGGAGAAGACGAGTATGACTTAAGTATTATATTCTTCCCCGATAGGGCAGTATATAACAATTTTACCGAAAAGGTAAAAACGTCGGATTTTTTTAAAGCTGCGGAAGAAACAGGGCAATCAGTGATTAAGATGGGATATATAACAAAGGGCTATCTGCTGCCGGAAATTGCATCCCGCCTTGATAAAATAGCCGTAGGGAGTATATCAGAACCTATTGTTGACAGCGAAGGGCGCTACATGGTTTTAATGGTGGGGGATGTTCGTAAAAAAACCGCCGTTTCCGAGCAGGTTTTGGAGGCCGCCGAGGAGAATATGCGTTCCGAGCGTATGGATATGGTTTTTCAGAATTGGCTTGACAAGTCGCGGCAGTCAATAGTTATCCATAAAGAGATTTAACTTGAAAGAGAGCAGAATTGAGGCTGGATAAATTTCTAAAGGCAGTGCAGCTTATAAAGCGGCGCAGTGTGGCGAATGAAGCGGCGGGCGAAGGAATAATTTTGGTAAACGGCTCCGCCGCCCGACCGTCAAAGGAGATTAAAGCGGGAGATACTATAGTCATTGATATGTGGAACTACCGGAAAACCGTGCGGGTAAATGAGGTGCCAGAAAAGTGTTGTTTTTTGTGTAAACTGTTCTTGAAAACACCCCGAAAAAATAAAGCATTAGCTCTAAATGGCATCTGTTTACATTTTTAATGCTTTGTTTGCTGATTGATTGCCTATTATGCGGAAATTTGCAAAAAAATATCGGTTTGTTCTAATTCTTATAGCCGCCGCCTTAACTCTTACGGCAATTAGATTTTTTCCGCGGGAGGCGATTCTCGCAGAAATTCTGGTGAGTGCTGCCGTTTATGACAAAAACGGGGTGCTTTTAAGGCTCACGTTGGCGGAAGACGAAACTTTCCGCCTCTTTACCCCTATAGATCAGATTTCCCCGCAATTTATAAACGCAACCCTTGCCTATGAGGACAGGCTTTTTTATTATCATCCAGGGGTCAACCCCGCTGCGATAGCGCGTGGGTTTGTCTCAAGCTATATAATAAAAACAAGACCCATAGGCGGTTCCACCGTAACAATGCAGCTTGCCCGCAGGCTTTACGGGATACGCTCATCCACAGTTGGGGGGAAGCTTAAACAGATAATATGCGCCCTATGGCTTGAGGCGCGCTACTCCAAAAAAGATATTTTGGAGGCATACCTAAACACCGCCCCGTATGGTCATAATATTGAGGGGATAGGGGCGGCTTCGCTCATATATTTTAATAAACGCTCTGCAGAGCTTTCAACCTTTGAAAGCCTTACTCTGGCGGTGGTGCCGCAGAATCCGGCAAAACGCCTCCCCACAACGGAGCGTGGGCTGGCGGAATTGAAGAAGGCGCGGGATGTATTTTTTCAACGCTGGCTAAATAGTCACCCGGAGGATGAATGGCTGACACCGCACTTTGACCTTCCTATGGAGATAAAGACGATAAGCGCGCTTCCGTTTAAGTCCCCGCACTTTGTAAATTCAATTTTAAGCGGGAACAAAAGCGGCGGAGAGATATACACAACTCTGAACAGCGAAATAGCGGATGCAATGGAGAAGAGTGTAAAAGAATTTGTTGCCGACAGCGTTTACCTTGGCATATACAATGCGTCCGCTCTTCTTGTGGATGCCTCGACTATGGAGGTTTTTGGGGCGGTGGGCTCTGCGGACTTTTTTAATAAAGAGATTGAAGGCGAGGTTGACGGAACAAGGGCGCGCCGCTCTCCGGGCTCTACTTTGAAGCCTTTTATATATGCCCTTGCAATAGATCAAGGGTTGATCCATACCAAAACCCTCTTAAAAGACGGAAAGGTGCGCTACGGCCTCTACTCTCCCGAAAATTCCGACAGGGCGTTTAAGGGGCCCATATCTGCTACAGACGCGTTAAACACAAGCCGTAATATCCCCGCTGTGGCACTTTTGCTGAAAGCGGGTCCCGACAACTTTCTGGCTCTCCTCACTAAAATGCGGATAGAAAAGTTGGAGACCGCTGATTATTACGGGGCATCTCTGGCGATTGGCGGTTTGGAGGTCACGGCGGAGGATATAGCCCGACTGTATGCAACGCTGATAAATGGTGGAACTGGGGCATCCCTTGTAAAGATTAGAGGGGAAACCCCCGAAATATACGGCGAGATTATGAGCCCGGAAGCGGCGTATATGGTGAGTGAGATGTTAAAGAGCCCGTCATATAGACGAACGGTGCGGGTTGGGGCAAAGACCGGCACGTCTTTCCGCTATAAAGACGGGTGGACCGCCGGTGTGTTCGGAAATTACGTTCTTGCGGTTTGGGTGGGGAATTTTAACGGAGAGGCAAACGAGGCATTTATGGGGCGCTCCTCCGCCTATCCTCTCTTTTTTAAGATAGTAAACAGGGTATCCCAGATACTCCCCACCATTGAGGAAGCAACAGAAATTCCATTGGGGCTTAATATAAAGAAGGTGGAGATATGCACCGCCACAGGGGAGCTTCCGGGCGAATACTGCCCCTCTAAAGAGCTTGCCCTTTTTATTCCAGGAGTATCACCAATAAAAGAATCAAATATATTCATACGTATCCCGATTGATAACTCCACCGGGTTAAGGGCGTGCAATAAGAACGCAAAAGGGATACATTGGGAGGTTTTTGAATTCTGGGAACAGGATATGCTTGAAATCTTTGAAAAGGCGGGGATGCGCCGCAAAACCCCGCCGCGATATATGGGCGGGTGTACCATTGAAGAACAGTCTTACCGCGGTATCTCCCCGTCTATTAGCTACCCGCAGAATAATATGATCTACGATATGACTAACGCCCCTATGGGAAATAAAGAGATTCCTTTTGTGGCAAACGGAGATGCTGATACGGAAAAGCTCTTCTGGTTTCTGGACGGAAGGTTTATAGGCGAATCAGAAAACGGCAAACCCCTCTTCTGGATACCCCCTAACGGACAACGCACTTTACGGGTGGTGGATAATGTTGGGCGGGGAAGCGGGATTGTCTTTACGGTAAGGTAACCTTGGGACGGGTAAAATGTGTAAAGTGTTTTTAAAAATGTCCTGGAAAAAATATAAAGATAAGCCCTAAACTTTTGGCGGGGCATTTATAACAACGTCTGCCATCTGTGTCTTTTTTAGCTTACGTTCACTGCCTTCGGCGGCTATTTCGTTTTTTAGGCGGATAGGCAGAAATACTTTATTAATAAAATCCTTTGAGAGTGCTTCCGCTTTTCCTTCCGTTACGGGAGTTTTTAAGTCAATCCATATGCTCGCTTCTCTCTCTTGTTTCGGCAAGCGATGTGCCGTTTAAAAGGCAATTCCCCTGCGTTCCTCCCCCCCCCCCCTTAAATGCGAT
>JAITJJ010000018.1 GCA_031278965.1 Deferribacteraceae bacterium | reverse complement strand
GCCCTATGCAGGATGCTGTCTGTTCGATTGTCATCCCGTACCCGATAGGGAAAACCACCGCTTGGCAAATCCTCAATTCATTTGCGGTTATCGCTTTTGCCATAAAGTTCTTCGCTATTTCCAATACAGGCAGCCCGCTCGCTTTTCGAGCCATAATATCCCCTCCTGTCGTTCTTTAGGAATATTATATACATAATGACTTAAAAATGGAATTACTTGCGTTGATGTATGCCGACTACTCCTGTTGCTGCAGAATACCGCTCCGGCAGGATTGGATGCTGTACGGCAGCTTTCCCTATAGCTCTAAATAGCAGATATAATAAAATTGCTTTTACCCTTCTTCAATACTAATTCCCGCGGCGCGGTATTCATTTATCTTATTCCGGAGGGTTCTAACTGTAATTCCCAAAAGCTCCGCCGCTCTGGTGCGGTTATAGGAAACCTGTTTTAAGGTTTTAAGGATTAACTCCCTCTCCATATCAGCTATGGTTGATATGGAGGGATTATCACCGGAACTTTTTTTGACTGATTCAGCGCCAGTATCGGGGTTTTCGGAAAGCGGCAAATTCCTCTCCTGAAACGATTTTACGGTAATCCCATGCAAAAATAGATCCGCCGCTGTTATCTCTCTCCCTTTAGAGAGTACCACCGCCCTTTCAATGGTATGTTCCAACTCCCTGACATTTCCGGGCCAGTCAAAGGCTTTAAGTGCATCCAATGCCTCTTCTGAGACAGCTTTTAACGGACGATGGTTCGTCTCTGAATATTTTTCCACAAAAAAGTTTACAAGCTCCGGCAAATCCTCTTTCCGCTCCCTAAGCGGGGGGAGTTCCAGACTTATAACATTAAGGCGGTAAAATAGATCTTCCCGGAAGCTCCCTTCTGTCACCATATCTTTCAGATCTCGGTTTGTGGTGGCAAGGATGCGGACATCCACCTTTTTCGGCTTTTCGCCTCCCAGTCTCTCTACCTCTTTTTCCTGTATAACCCTCAATAGCTTTGGTTGCAGATGCAGAGGGATCTCCCCAAGCTCGTCAAGGAGGAGCACGCCTCCCGCCGCCATCTCAAACTTTCCCAGTTTCCGCCCGCTGGCGCCAGTAAAAGCGCCTTTTTCATATCCAAAAAGCTCGCTTTCAAGGAGGGTGTCCGGTATGGCGGCGCAGTTTACAGCTATAAAAGGTGCGGCGGAGCGTTTGCTGTTTTCATAGATAAAGCGTGCCAGCACCTCTTTGCCGGTGCCGGATTCTCCTGTTATAAGAATGGTGGCGTCGCTTTGCGCCACCTCTCGCGCAATGCTGAAAAGGTGTGCCATATATGCGCTCTTATATATGGCGCGCTTTTTCTGAGAAGTGGGCGCCTTCCCCAATTTTTTAAGTTCAAAGGTGCGCAGAACAAGCTCTTCCACCACTTCAGGGGGAAAAGGTTTTAATATATAATCGTAAGCTCCCAATTTCAGGGCATCCACCGCTCCGGAGACGGAACCGAAAGCGGTAATAAAGCATATCGGTATATCTATCCCTGTAACTTTCAGCATTTCAAGCATACTTATCCCGTCAATATCGGGCATCCGAATATCGGAGATGATAAGATCAAATATATCAGAAGTGGCTTTTGCATAGCCTTCCCGTCCGCTCACAGCGGTGACGACCTCCGCTACATTCATACGCAGAATCGTCTCCTTCACCGCCTCCCGCATATTGTCGTCATCATCTACTATAAGTATCTTTTTCATCAGAGGATAACCGTAAATTTAGTGTAGGTGGCGCCGTCAGAATCCGCAATAATATCGCCGCCGTGCGCCTTTATGATCTTATACGCTATGGAAAGCCCCAAACCCGCCCCTTTTGTTTTTGTAGTCTGAAACGGAAGAAATAGTTTGTTCCGCATGGTTTGGGGGATCCCTCCGCCGTTATCCATAATGGAGAGGCTTAGAGTATGCGGGGAAATATCGCTCTTTTCCGATACAATCTCCACAGTTCCGCCTATATGCGGTACCGCATCAATTGCGTTGTGCAGAATATTCATCACCACCTGATAAAACAGTCCCCGCTCGCAAAGAACGGAGTGGTTTTCGTCAAGGCGGTTTAAAAGCGTTACATCTTTCTCTTTTAAGAGGGGCTGAAGGTATAAGATAACTTCATCAACTATATCCGACAGGACAAACTCCCTCTTTTCCGCATTGATCTCTTTGGTAAAAAGGAGGGTGTTGGAGATGATCCCGTTCATCGTCCTTACGGCTTGAACAATATTGGAGGTCATCTTGACGGCGGAGGGATTGTTTTTAAGGTCTCTCTCCAAAAGAGATGCAAAAAGCTCGATGGAGCCCAACGGATTGCGTATCTCATGGGCGATATTTGCCGCCATCTCTCCCATCATCTGCAACTGTATTCCGCGCTGCTTTTCCTGCTCAAACTTTTTTAAAATGGTTATCTCGTCAACCACATATACCGCCCCATTTAACCCTTCCGAACGGAGTTCTCCGGCGTTTATACGGTAATATCTCCCGCCTTCGGCGGCATAATCAAAAATACCTTGCCCAAAAGAGCTTGCCAACATATCTTTTAGAGCCCTTTCTCCAATATCAGAAAGGAGGGCGTCAGCGGCGCTGTTTTTTACGGCGATCTCCTGAGTTTCATCCACCACAAGGATGGCTGACGGGGTATTGTTCAGAACGCTCTCCAAAAGGTTGGAAAAGTACGAAAGCTCGGTATTCTTCTCCTCCACCTCTTCCCTAAGTCTGCGGGCTTCCTCTTTTAAGGCGTCATAAGATGTTTGGAGATTGGTTGCGGCGGAGTTAAATGCCTCCATTGCGAGATTCAGCATCTCAATATCCATCAGTTGCTGAGGCTTTTCTTCCATGTATCGCTCGCAAGCTCGCTTTTTGCCATAGTTTTATAGATGGAATCCCCGGAGCTGTCCGCCACTTGCTGCATATAGGAGAGCCCGCGGTCTTTTTCGTTAAGAGAGAGGAAAGATTTCCCAAGATAGTATAACGCTTCCGTTTTTTTATCCGTATCTGCGGGGGAAGCATCCGCGTATGCTTTCAGAGGAACAAGGGCGCCGCTGAAATCGTTGCGGCGATAAGCGGCAAGCCCCGCGTCAAGATATACGTCCTGATAGCCGTCAAAACGCGCCCCCCCTTGAATCTGCCTGTAGATATTATCTAAAATGTCTCCCCTCGCGCGCTCGTCCTCTATCTCTTTTAAGAGCCCGTATTCCGCTTTTAATGATACGGTTTTATTTTTATAGGAACGGGTAAGATTTAAGCGGTAATCCATTCCGCAACTTTTCATTTCCTCTGACAGGCCTAAAAAATCTTCAGCGGAAAGTCGGTTTACATCAAACAACCCCGGCTTTTGACAGAGGGCATAAGATAAAATCGCATATTCTCTGGTAAGTGACGGAGTAATTTCGTTATACATCGCCTGAGCCTTATCTTTAATCCCTATCTGCAAAAGGGCGTTTGCCGCCATTATACGGATTGAATTGGCATAGCCTTGATCCGGCCATATATTTATCCACTCTTTATTTTCGTTATAGAGCTCCACCACCTGCGGGTAGTCTTTACTCTGAAAAGCGCTCTTTATCGGATAATCCAGAGCTTCTTTAAGAATAGCCTTAAATTGGGGAACATAGCGTCCGCGGGGGTTTTCCGCAAGGTATTCGCGGCTTCGGTAGCGGATAATGGAAGGATTAACATTGCCTATCTGGGAGAGCACATCCTGATATATGGCATTTTCCCGCAAAGTATACCAGCGGGGTTGCGGAGGCGGGGGATTCAAAAGGCGGTCCTCCGTAAATTTTATGGCGTTTGCATAATCAGCCCCGTTGTAGAGCGCCATCGCCCTGTCGTAGTGAATATCGTCAATATGCTGGATTATATCCGCCGCCCGCTTTGAATCCGGAAATTCGGATAAAAGCTCGCCGTATACCTGTAACGCCGTATCATAACTCAAGTTGTCCTGAGCGTCCTTTGCGTAAGCGTATAGAACATCTTCTTTTAATTGCAATAGGAACGGCACCTCTTTTGAAGTGGAGAATTGCCCTATATACTCATCTATCAGCAGCACAAGGCGGTCTGTATCCCTTGCGGCGTGAAGGGAGCGGATCATCACCATTAACGCTCTTGGTCTAAGATCATAAATATCCTCCACACGATAGAGCGGTTCAAATATCTCCTCCCACTCCTCTACCGGTTTTTCCGCAAAGTGTATCTCCCCGTATTCCACTGCCGCAAAGATTCCGTAATCCGTATCGGGGGCGAGATTTATCAAACTTTCAAGGGTGTCGGAATATTCTTTTGGGTTATCGTTGCGGCCGAAAATTTGGGCGGTTCTATATAGGGCTTCGGGTTTTACAATACTGCTGTTATCAATATAAGAGTATGTTTTAAGGGCACTGTCATCTTTTTTATACTCTTCAAATACTTTGCCCAAATCTAAAAGCTCTTCCGGGGAAAGGTTTCCCACAGCGCTTTCAAGGGGAAGATCTGAATAGAGAGAGTAAGCCTTATCCCTGTAGTTACGGGCGATATAGAGCTTTCCCAGCCGTTTTTTGACAGTTTCGCTATCGGTGCGGAAGTTTGCCAGATATTTATCATAAACAGCTATGGCGTGGTCAAACTGCCCGATAGACTCATATAACTGCCCCATATTGGAGAGGGCATCCCTCTTGGTTTCCGCATCTTGAGAAGTGTCGTAGACGATCTGATAGGCATCTATGGCATCCGTAATCTGCCCCCCGTCTCTTTTGGCTTCCGCCGAGAGCAGACGAATCCGATTAATCCGGCTGCTGTCGGGATAATCCCTTATCAACTCGTCAAAAGAATTGGAGGCGGCGAGGTAAAAATCCGGATTGTTTTTTGAGAGATCCATATAGAGGAGGGCAAGTTTAAAGAGCGCCTCCTGTCTGTAATACGGAACAGAAGTATTGTCTAACAGTGCGGTGAGGCGGTTTACCGCCAAAGCGGGGCGGTTTTCAGCTATAAAGGCATCCGCATCCCTAAGGGCAAGCTCCGCCAGCGGATCTTCATTCAGCAGGTACTCTTTTCTGATGATGGGCTCCCCTATCCCATAACTTAGGAGGACATCGCCTTGAATTTTTGGCGGGGCGGCGACAAATTTTAACCCCCCCGGATCATTAAAAACAGCAAAGTCCACAGGTTCTTTAAAGGTGATGGAGAACTCGTTCCCGCCGCCTTTGACACCTTCTATAAAACGGTCGTCAAAAGAGGTGTCAAACGGGGTTTTAATGGATTTCTTAAACCTAACGCGGACAGTAAGGCCATCTCTCTCCACTGTGGCAACATCAGAAGGCGGAATTTTCAGAAAAACTTCAGAATGGTATGCGTCCTTACGTAAAAGGATCTCCTGGGCAAAAGCGGGGAGGACGGCGAGTATCACAATGGACGTTACAAACGCCAAAACACGCATACGGAAACACATAATAAATGATAGATTATAATGGGAATTTTATCAAGAAAAATCGCCTTTAATGGAAATTCACACGAGATTTCATCCCCTAAACAACAGAAACGGAGCGGCAGGGGGATTCCCGCTGAAAAACCGGTCTTCTCCGTTCGCTTTATCTCTTTCCGCTCTGCCGGCGAAAACACTTTCAACGAACGGCCGCGATCTCCGGAGTATGTCCAAAAAAATTGCTCATTCCATATTGACATTATTTTAATTAACGAATATATTCACTCATAAACCGTTGACGCGGAGATAACGGTGCGAGGGGTGGCTACAGAGAGCCGGCGTTGCTGAGATGCCGGTGCCGGCGGCGCATCAAATGGACCGCTGAGGGCACAGTCAAAGGGCGGGAGAGCCGTAACGGAGAGCCCCCCAAGTATTCTGTGACGTAACGCATACGTTAGTTGCGGGGAATATGATGGTATTCCGCAGAGAGCGCAGTCAGTCTGCGAATCAAGGTGGCACCGCGGGTTTGATTTATACCCGTCCTTGAAAACAATAGATGAAGGTATCTGCATGAATGTCAGGCATCTTGCGGATAGCCGTAACTCTTTGTTTTTATTAAGGACGGTTTTTTTGCGTCCGGAATACGGAGAAAAAAAATGATTAAACCCACTCTGGAGGAAGTCCGCGCCCTTTCAAACGGTCACACCCTAATCCCTATCTGCATGGAGTTATATTCGGATATTAAAACCCCTGTGGAGCTCCTTAGAACCCTGCGGGCTAAGGGACGGGAAGCGTATATTTTAGAGAGTGCCCCGGGGGGCGAGCAGTGGGGGCGTTATACATTCCTTGGCTATTCTCCGCTTTTAGAAGTTGTCGGCGGAAAAGACAGCGTTGAAATCAGGAAAAACGGTTCAACGGAAGTTAAACACGGCAAGCCGAGCGCCATATTAAAAGAGATTCTTAAAAGCCATTCCAGCCCGCGCATAGAATATATGCCGCCGTTTACAGGCGGTTTTGTGGGCTATTTCGCCTATGAATACTTTCGCCTCGTTGAACCCTCATTAAACCTTACCGAGCGCGATTCTGTCGGCTTTAACGATTTCCGCCTAATGCTCTTTGACAGAGTGCTCGCCTTTGACAACTTCCGTCAGAAGATCTTCCTTATCGTAAATATAGGAACCGATAATCTTGAACAAAACTATATCCGCGGCGTTACAACGCTGAAAGATATGGAAAACCTCTTTTATTCAGATGCTCCCGCTCTCCCTCGTGAGAGCGCCGTATTAAACTTTACTTCAGCTTTTTCCAAACAAAAGTTTTGTGAAGCGGCGGAAAAGATAAAAAAGTATATTTACGAGGGAGATATATTTCAATGCGTCCCCTCTGTCCGATTCTGCTCCGAATACGGCAACGACCTACTCCCCGCTTATCGGGTGCTTAGAACTACAAACCCGTCCGCCTATATGTTTTACATAAAATTTAAAGATATTCAGCTCGCGGGGGCATCGCCGGAAACTTTAATCTCCCTTAAAAACGGGGCGGTAAGCACATATCCGTTGGCGGGCACCTGCCGCAGGCTTGCAGATGACAAAGAAACCGACACTTTAATTGAGCGGCTTTTAAAAGATGAAAAAGAGCTTGCTGAACACGATATGCTTGTGGACTTAGGGCGCAATGATCTTGGAAAGGTATGTAAATTCGGAAGCGTGAAGGTGGAGGAATACCGGACAGTTAAAAAGCTCTCCCACGTCTGCCATATTGCCTCGCGGGTTACCGGAGCGGCAAAGGAGAATTTTGACGCTTTGGATGTGATAGCGGCGGCTCTTCCCGCGGGGACGCTCTCCGGCGCCCCTAAAAAACGTGCGTGTGAGATAATAGACGAGTTGGAAGGTGAAAAACGCGGGGTTTACGGCGGAGCGGTTGGGTATATTGATTTTGCGGGGAATATGGATATGTGCATCGGCATCCGCATGGCGGTTTTAAAAGACGGAAAAGTATATGTGCAGGCAGGGGCGGGTATAGTCAGCGACAGCGTTCCCGAAAAAGAATACGGGGAGTGCGTAAGCAAAGCCGAAGCTATGATGAACGCCCTTAAAATAGCGGAAGAGGAGGCGCGTTATGATTCTGATAATTGATAACTACGACAGCTTTGTCTATAACCTCTATCAGATGGCAGGGGTGATAAATTCGGATATTGCGGTGGTTAGGAATGACAGCGTAAACATTGCCGATCTGGAAAGGCTTGCCCCAACTCATATAATCATCTCCCCCGGACCCGGAAAACCCTCTGACGCGGGGATCTGTGAAGAGGCGATCCGCCGCTTTAAAGGGCAAACCCCAATACTTGGGGTTTGCCTCGGACATCAGGCAATTTGCGAGGTTTTTGGCGCCGCGGTGACCTATGCGGCAGAGCTTATGCACGGAAAGAAATCCTTCATACAGGTAGCCAACGGAAGCCCTATTTTCAGGGGGCTCCCGCCTGTCATTGAGGCGGGGCGTTATCACTCCCTTGCCGCAAAGCGGGATACAATCCCCGATGAGCTCCTTATAAACGCCGAAGATAACTCTGGCGAGGTTATGGGGGTTAAACACAGAGATTATGATATATACGGCCTGCAGTTCCACCCAGAATCAATCCTCACCAGGTGCGGGAATGTGATCCTTGAAAATTTTCTCTCTATAGGCGGACGGCAATTATGATTAAAGAAGCTATATATACCCTGTTAAACGGAGGAGGGCTGACTCTGGAGGAGGCGCGCTCCGTCATGTTTGAGATGATGGAAGGGAGTGCCACTCCCGCCCAGATGGGTTCATTCCTTACCGCTATGCGGCATAAGGGCGAAACCATTGAAGAGATCACCGCCTGTGCAATTGTTATGCGGGAGAAGTGCACCAAACTAACCCCCGAAACGGATGTGCTTGATATTGTGGGCACAGGCGGGGATGAGCTCTTTTCCTTTAATATATCTACGGTATCAGCTTTTGTGGCGGCAGCCGGAGGGGTGCAGGTGGCAAAGCACGGCAACCGCAGTGTGTCAAGCAAGTGCGGGAGTGCGGATGTGCTTGAGGCGTTGGGGGCGAATATAAACCTTACGGCATCTGACAGCGAGCAGGTGCTGAAAAAAACCGGGATCTGTTTTATGCTTGCCAACGTTTACCATACAGCTATGAAGCATGTGGCGCCGGTGCGCAGAGAGCTTGGAGTGCGCACTATCTTTAATATACTGGGGCCACTTGCAAACCCTGCGGGAGCCACTATGCAACTTTTAGGGGTATACGATGAAAACCTTGTGGAACCTCTGGCAAACGTATTAAATAACCTCGGCGTCAAGCGGGCTATGGTAGTTCATGGGCATGACGGGCTGGATGAGATTACCGTTACAGGAAGCACCACAATATGCGAGGTGGCAAACGGGAAACTGGGGAGTTACTTTATAACACCGGAACAGTTTGGTTTGCCCCGCTGTTCCCTTGCGGATTTAGCAGGAGGCGATCCTGCCGTCAATGCGGGGATAGCCCGTTTGATTCTCTCCGGCAAAAAGGGAGCGAAACGCGATATTGTTACTTTAAACTCCGCTGTCTGCCTATATATGGCATACGGGGATTCAACCCTGCGCCAATGCATTAAAAAAGCGCAGGAACTTATAGACAGAGGAAAAGCCCTTGAAAAACTGGAAGAGTTTGTCAAGGCAACGCAACAGACACAACAGTAACGGAGGGAGTGTGAATATCCTTGACAAACTTGTTCAGGCAGCCGCGGCACGGTTGGAGCGGGATAAGGCGGAAATATCCGAAGCCGAGCTTATAAATAGGTGTGCGGAGATAAAACTGATCGAATATGAGTTTGAAGCGGCGCTTAGATCTCCGGGAATTTCCCTTATCTGTGAAATTAAAAGGGCATCTCCTTCAAAAGGGGTGCTTACGGACGATTTCCCGTATATTGATATAGCTCTGGATTATGAAGCGGGGGGGGCGTCCGCAATCTCGGTGGTGACAGAAACCGACTATTTTCTCGGAAGCGATGGATGCTTAAAGGGAGTTGCAAGGGCGGTTAAACTGCCGGTTCTCCGAAAAGATTTTATAACAGATGCTTACCAGATATATCAGGCAAAAGCCATTGGAGCCAAAGCGATCCTCCTGATAGCCGCGATCCTTCAAGAAAGCCGCTTAAAAGAGTTCATAGCACTTGCCGATGAGATTGGGCTCTCCGTCCTTGCGGAAGTTCATAATGAAAGTGAGTTAAAAACCGCTGCTCTTGCGGGAGCTCGCATAATCGGCGTAAATAACAGAAACTTAAAAACGTTTGAGGTTGACCTGCAAAACAGCATAAGGCTGCGGAAGCTGGCGTCAAAGGACGTTATCTTTGTAGCCGAGAGCGGGATAAGGAGCGCGGAAGATATTGCTCTTCTGGCAGAAAACGGGATAGATGCGGCGTTGATAGGCGAAATACTGATGAAGGCAGACGATCGGAAAAGGGAAGTGGAGAGGCTGAAATATTACAATGAAAGATAAACCTCTCATCAAAATCTGCGGGCTTTGGAGAAGAGAGGATATAGAATCCGCCAATATTGCAGATCCGGATTATATCGGCTTTGTCTTTGCCGAAAGCCGGCGGCGGGTGGATATAAAGACCGCCGCAGACTTAAAAGCGGGGCTTAAGCCGCATATAAAAGCCGCAGGGGTATTTGTAAACGAGACGGCGGAAAAGATTGCGGAAATCTCCTCCGCGGAGATAATAGATATAATTCAGCTTCACGGGGATGAAGATGACGCATATATCAAACGGCTTAAAGCCGGAGTTAAACTGCCTGTCATCAAAGCGATCCCTATGGGAGGAAAGCCGCGCGAAACCCGTGAGGCGGATTTTATTCTCTTGGATACCTTTGACCGTGAGAAGCGGGGAGGTATAGGCAGAGCATTTGAATGGGAGCTGGCAAAGAAAGTCACTGAAAAGATAAAACTCCCTTTTTTCCTTGCGGGCGGGTTAAATGAGGCGAATCTGGCGGAAGCGGCGCGCATAGGACCGTTCTGCTTTGATATAAGCAGCGGGGCAGAGACGGACGGATTAAAAGAGAGAGAAAAGATGATAAGGCTTGTTCAGATTGTGCGGGGGTTACAGTGAATAATAAAACCGGAAGATATGGGATATACGGAGGACGGTATGTTCCCGAAACATTGATGCAAGCCCTCACAGAGCTTGAAGAGGGTTACCGCAGGGCGCAAAAGGATGCCGGTTTTAATAATGCATTGGAGACTTTGCTGAAAGATTATGCCGGACGCCCATCTCTTCTGTATTACGCTCGGAATATGACAGAGGATTTGGGCGGGGGAAAGATATACCTAAAACGCGAGGACTTAAATCACACCGGCTCCCATAAGATCAACAATGTTTTGGGGCAAACGCTGCTGGCCAGGTCTTTGAGGAAAACAAGGGTTATTGCAGAAACCGGAGCGGGACAGCACGGGGTGGCGGCTGCCACGGCGGCGGCTCTTTTAGGACTATCCTGTGAAATATTTATGGGGAAGGAGGATACCGAGCGGCAGGCATTGAATGTTTACCGTATGCGCCTTCTGGGTGCGGAAGTCCATACCGTCACAACCGGCACTATGACATTAAAAGACGCTGTAAGTGAAACCATGCGGGAGTGGACGAAAAGGGTAGCGGATACTCATTATGTGCTGGGCTCTGTTATGGGACCCCACCCGTTTCCGGAGATTGTGAGGGACTTCCAGAGCATTATAAGCCGTGAGGCACGCAGTCAGATATTAGAGAAAGAGGGACGGCTTCCGTCCGCCGTAATAGCCTGCGTAGGCGGCGGTTCCAACGCTATCGGGGCTTTTTATCACTTTATCGGCGATAAAGGCGTGCGGCTTATCGGGTGTGAAGCCGCGGGGCTCGGCATTGATACAGATAGGCACGCCGCTACCGTTGCCAAAGGTCGGACGGGGATCTTTCATGGGATGAAATCTCTCTTTTGCCAGAATAAGGACGGCCAGATAGCGCCGGTTTATTCCATATCCGCCGGGCTTGACTATCCGGGCATAGGTCCTGAGCACGCCTATCTTTATGAAACAGGGAGGGCGGAATATTATCCGGTAACAGACGGGGAAGCTGTAAATGCTTTTTATTACCTATCCCGCACAGAAGGGATTATCCCCGCCGTTGAATCCGCTCACGCGGTGGCTTATGCCATGAAAATTGCAAAGGATGTGCCAAAAGATGAGAATATCATTATCTGTCTCTCCGGGCGCGGAGATAAAGATGCTGCGGCGATAGCAAGGTATCGGGGGGAGGATATAAATGAGTAAGATAACAGAGGCATTTAAGGGTAAAAAAGCGTTTATAGCCTATCTTATGGCGGGGGATCCGGATTTGGAAAAGACCGCCGAATATATCCTTGCTCTTCAGGATGGGGGAGCGGATATAATAGAGATCGGCATCCCTTTTTCCGATCCGATAGCCGAAGGCGAAACAATCCAAAACGCTACTCTGCGCTCTCTCTCCTCCGGCACAACTCCAGACGGAATCTTTGAAATGATGGCGGAACTAAAGGATAAGGTTAAAATCCCGCTTTTATTTATGTCGTATGCAAACCCTATTTTCAGCTGCGGTTATGATTCTTTTTTTAAAAGATGCTCTGAAAGCGGGATAAGCGGGGTGATCCTCCCCGATGTTCCGTTTGAGGAGGCGGGGGAGGTGCTCTCACATACACAAAAATACGGAATAGAGGTTATAACCCTTGTTGCTCCCACATCCGTCCGCAGGATTGCAAATATTGCAAAATCCGCCCGAGGATTTATATATGTCGTGTCCTCTATGGGGGTGACAGGGGTGCGCACCTCCGTAAACAGAGATATCCGCTCTGTAATAGACGCAATAAAGAGGCAAACGGATATTCCGGCAGCGGTGGGCTTTGGCATAAATACCCCGAAACAGGCGGCGGAGCTCCTGCAGTATGCCGACGGCATAATAGTCGGCAGCGCCATAGTTAATATTATTGCTGAAAACAGCGCAGATACGGCGGAGAAACTAAAGAAATATGTCCGATCTATGAAAGGATAGGCTTGCTCTGCTTAGGAAAGCGGCTTGTCTGCTGCTTAAAAACTTAAAGAGCGTTGCAGGGGAAAAAACGGGAACAAGCGATATTTTTCTCTATGGAAGATTACTTGAGCAAATATGAGAACAAGTATTCTTTATGTTGTTTCGTATGTAAAAGATGGGGCAAGGCGGGTATTATGCGGGTGCCGCCTACATTTGAACGGGATAAGACTCACCCCGACTCTCAATAACTCCATTTTTGAAAGTTACCCATCCGCAGGGGGTACTTTCCGCACGTCGGGCGATTTTTTGTGCAGCCTTTGCTTTACTTATTGACTTCTGCAGTTGAAAATGTCGGAACGCCATTAGTATCAAGAGCTAAAAGTATGATCAAGCGGGCAGCGCTTGCCGCAGAGGGGAATAATTTCCCGCCCGCCGTAAATTCCCTTTCACTCCATGAAGGGGAATTTACAGAAACGGCGGAGGTTTCTTGGTTACCTCGGCGGATAGACGCCTCTTACGGGATCCAAGTTTACCCGCAGGGATTTCTGTGTTATCACGTTGTTATTGTTTTTATCCCGCACAAAGATCTCAAAATAAAAGTGGGAACCGATATAGATATAGTTGAATTTGTTCAGAGGATAGTCAGTATCAATATAAGTATATCTCATGTTAAAATCCCTCAGATACGGCGGGATCTTCCCCTTCATAAAAGCGGCGGCGGATGTATTATCGGATTTGTAAACTGCGTTAGGATTGGTTGCCACAGATTTGATCGTGTATGTATAGTCGGTTGGGTTTACGGCAGGGCTTACTCCGCAGTTAGTAAGTTCAACCCATGCGCTATCAGGGATATTGACAACAGGCTTTAAGGTTTTGGGATCGCATACTGTTCCCGTGTTGCTTTGTCCGCCGGTGCAGTCCGTGCCCATAAGGAACACTTCCGGCGGAAATATCTCTGCTACATATTTGATGGTATCCCAAGTCCCGTGATATTTTGAGCTGAAGAATGGATGCCATTCGGCTGGGGCACGGATGCCAACTGCAATTTGCAGTTTTCTTCCCAGGTTGCAGTCGGAAGGGTTGGCATTTTTAGCCGTAACGCCGCCTCCTATCAGAATATCCGCTGTATAAGGTTGCAACCTCCTTCCTTTTGGAAGGGTGGATGTTATGATACGCACATAGTTATTCTGAACCCCGTTGCCCATGAGTTTTAAGAACGGGTAATAACGTTTAACCTGCCGATAGGCGCCGGTGCTTGCCTTCTCACCCGGAAAGCGGGCGTCAATATAATAGGCATAGTCCTCTTTGGTACTGTTATCGTCATCTATCTTAATAGGCACAAGGTTGGATGGTTCGCTATGGTTTATCTTGTAGCCGAGATACATCTCAGGGAGGTTAAAGGATGCAATATTTGAGTTCACATGGTATTCAAGGATTAGATCCCCGGTGTTGTTATCCGCCCAGGCCTGAAAGGTATCAGGGTTCGGCAGGCGGCGGTTTTCCATAGCATAGCGATCCACCCACTCCATAGCGCGGTCTGAGGCTAGCTTAAACTCATTCAGCTTCCGCACCGTAGACATTGGGATAACGCTTGCCGCGGCTATTGCCACCAGAATCCCTATAATGGTAAGGGAAACAGCTATCTCCAGAAGAGTGTATCCTCTCTTAAAATCAGTTTTTACATTGGTTTTCATCTGTCCCCCTTACTCAGGCTCAGCCGGGTTGACAGGCCAGCCGTATTCATAGAAAAGTGTAGTGCCGCGCACAGTCATGGTAAAAGACTGTTTATATATGGCGCGGCTGCCGGGGATGCGGGCATACGCCTTAAAAGAACGGTTGTTTATCCTGTAAAAATCGGTCACATCACTTCCCCTGTAACCGGGTCGCAAACGGATTTCATAGTCGTCAAGATCCGTATTCCCGCCAATTTTAAGTTCATCCCAAGAACCGTTCCCGCCGCAGAGAAACCATTTTTTGAAACCGTAACCGTTTGTATAAGGAGTGCTGTTTCTGTTGCCCGAATCGTCTCTGTCATCGAACGCCCATAGTTCCTGAGGAGTAGTTAACTCTGTATATTCATTTATTTTAAGATTTGAACCCGTACCCGTTGTGGTGATTTTATACGCATAGGTAGTTTTCATCTCATCTTTATACCATTTGGGGAAGTTAATTCGGGAACCTTCCCACTTAATCTCCGCTCTGAGCCCGCTGCAGTTATTAACGGTGGGCATCCGGTTGTTTGCGCGGTTGCAATAATTGGAGTTTCTGCTGTTCATTGCTATTGACGCGGAATCTACACCACCGCCGGCGGCGTAACCGGTTCCGCTGTTTTTGTAGCTGGATTCACTGCTCGCACTCCATACGTCCCGCTCATAGGTCTGCGCCAAACCGAAGTCGGGGGAGCGGCCTTCGTAGGTTTCAAAGCAGTATTCCGCTCCGGGGGCATCCAGAAAGTTTATGGGAACCGGTACAAAATCATAGAGCATATCCACAACAGCGTAGTTTGCTCCGCGGGTAGAAAGCACATCTCCTTCAGTCATGGAGCGAACGGGGGGGCAACCCAACCTATCCCAGACTTCCTGATAGGTGTATTCCAGAACGGTGTCGTCCACCGGGTCTTTATTGGCGGGAGCGCCTATCTTCATTATAACAGCGTTATATGCATCAGCATTGTCATTGTAACTGGCACTGCTGAGACTTACAGCTGCGGGAGACTGAGTTTCATTCCGAATAGCTTCATCAATACTCATGGAATAGTTTGTGGGGTTCAATTCAACCATTCTTGTATAAAATCTCACCCGTTCTTTAAAAGTATCATCGGAGGAGAACATTACAAGCGCCACATCCTCCACAAAGCTTTCAACTGCACTGCCGGTGTTGCAGGAGGCAAGGGGAACGTTGCAGTGGATGACCAAGATCTTCTTTTTCGGATCAAGCGAGCAGATACTCTCCGGAGATGTCATATCCCTGGCTACTATATACCCCCAGTTATTGCCGTTGGAATCCGTATAATTGTTGTAATGGGGGAAGTTCACGGCTGAAAAGTTATCCGGTTTTTGAAAAGAGCGTTCCGCCACCGCCCTTCCCAGAACGGACTCCGTATAATTCCGCAATTCAGAACCCAGCTCTATAGCCCTGCTCTGCTGGTTAAGGGTGGGGATAGCCCGGGCGGATATGGCGGCTATAAGCCCCATAACCACAAGGACTATGGCAAGCTCAAAGAGAGAGAAAGCCGCCCATCTCCTGTTTTTTAATAGTCCGCACTCTGTATTTTCTATAAAGCTCTTTTTCATAACTGTTTCTCCGCTAAAACTAAATGGGAAGGATATTTATTGCTAACGACAAGTCGTCACCGGGTTGGCACCGGTAGTTGTTCTTGTGTTTATACACCTTTCAAGCCTTAGGATGGTGGCGTTGTCATCTATAAAATATTTACGGTTTCCGTTCCTAAAGGTTATTTTCAATCGTGCGGGGATTGGTATCTGGTTTAGGTTGCTTGTGACCGGACCCAAAAGAGTAGTGGTAAACGGGTTGGTGTTTATATTAATATACGGAGTCGCACCTGCAAGAGGAAGCCCCTCGTCTATTGAACAGGAAGCCGAGGCGTCTGTGCCTGTTTTCAGCATACAGTTGGAAGTGAATACGTCCGGAAGATTGTTGCGGTTCAGCTGTATGCAACATAATTCAGAGCTATAGGTTTCCCCCAAACGGTTCACCGGATACTCAAGGTGAACACTGCGGCAGGACTGCAGGGCGCTATACGGGATATCGTTTTTCCCGTAGCGGTCAGCCCCCCCCAGTGTGGATATAATGGAGGCACTGTAACCGACGCCGCTGCCGATGGTGCAGTCACTTCCTCCTATCATATGTTCTTCAACCGTAACCCATGTTCTTGTAAGAGGGGCGACCTCATTGGCTCCGGCATCGAAGTAATCATAGTCTTGATAACGGGGATCCTGCTTGGGGATGTATGCCAACCTAAAGGCGCAGTCGCCCAGATCATAAGCATCCCTGATAGAGAGGTAGCGGATAAGGTCATCGTTGCCTTTAGCGGGAACATAGAGGGTATTGTCCGTTATGCGGGACTGAAACTGCCCGTCGTCCCCCGGATGCGCTATGGCGTAGATCATATTATCCAAAACCATGCGAGTTGTCGCACATTCGCCTGAAGAGGTGAGGTTATCTTCACAGTAGACAACCTGTACGGAGTAATCCTTGTTGGGCGGAATAACATTAGGGGTATAGGCGGCGGTATGCGGGAGGGTGGCACAAACATCGCCTGTCCAATCAGCATCTTTTATAGGCGCAACATACATCATCTTAAAACACTTTCTCGGATTTAATGCCTGCCAGAGCTCCGGAGTTGTGGAAGTTTTGTTATTTGCCATAAAGCGGCGGCTTGCCTTAGGAAGAACCGTAGTGTTATCTTCGCAGTCATCATCTTCCAACTCACTTGTATAGTTCGGCATATAGCGATATTTTGAGAGAAAGAGCCTAAGTTCCCGATCCGCATTATCTGCCTCTGAACCATAACGGTTGACATGGACGGTAACGTTGCTGGAGGAAAAGTGGCGGGCTGTAACTATCAGGGCAATCCCTAAGATCATAATAAGTGCCGCCATGTGTATAAGGGTAAAACCTCTATTATAATTCATCTTTCCTCCTATTGCACAAAGTTAAGAGTAACATGGTCTATAATCTTGCTCATGTCCGGCCTATCGCTTATATAGAGATTTAGGTGGTAAACCCCGCGGTTTCTAAGCCTAACCCTGTCTTCAGAGGATGCAAATTCGCCATGGTCAGAAGTAAATGCAGTAGATTCATTCCCTATGGGAGCGGCGAGAACGTGAATAAGCTGGGAATCTCCGAAAGAGATATATTTCGGATCAACAGAAGTTAAATCGTTTCCATCACTATTTCTAAGGCAGTAACTGCGGACATTGCCCGCGCCCACATCATCGTTTGTAACTATAGCTTTTCCCAGCCAACTTTCTGCAACTCTGGTTGGGGCGGCTTGGGGCTTGCCGCCAGAATTAGTAAATATTCTGCTTCTCTCATGTTCCCACTCTATACACCAATACATGGGCCATCCGTTGGAAACAGTAAAAGTAAGGGCAATCCTCCCGACATACCCCTCCGGGACATAATCTGCATAGGAAGATTGGTGAACGGTCGGCGGGGAGTAGTTTCTGGGGATTATAAACCCCGTGCTGCAACCCACCTCATCCCGCAGTCTGCCTAGTGTCACGAGCTTAAAGCGGCCGTCATACCTCTCCGCATAGGGGATTCTGATAGTCCGCGGATTATTCACGCTGCCCGGACAGTCATCCAGAGCAAGAGGGGCAGCGGCATTGATGTTTCCCGTCCGGGAACGGCAATTGGCAGAGTTGAAAGCATTTTTAGAAGTTACCACAGGGCTCATATTTGCGGTGGTAATAAGATAGGCGACATCTGTTGTAACGGTGGCGTTGTCGCTAGATATATTGTCTTCATATGCACACCCTTCATTAAGGCACTCCACCACAGTGATAGTCGCATCGGTATGCTCGCAAACCTTCCTGCTGTATTCAAACCAGTCCGCAGTGCTTGCAAGGCTGTTTGCCTTGCTGGTAAAATACCCGCGTTTTATAGGGATGCCGGAATACAGGTTGAATTTTCGCCCGTTGGAATCAAAAACAAAGAAATCGTTGGCATAGAAGAGGGCGGTGCTCCCTGTGGCAAAATCATAAGGTGCTTTTTGGATTGCCCGAAAAGTGGAATTATCATTCTCGTCAGTGGCTTGGTTCCAGTTGAGATTGGCAAAGAGGGGGACATCGTTAAACGAAAGCCTTACACGCTGAATAAGGCGGTTCATAGCCTTATCAATATCCCGCTCTTGGGTGGCGGAAATTTCCGAGCGGAGGAGCGGGGCTAGCATCCCCGCGGCAAACATAACCAAAATGCCGAAAAGAACAAGAACAACCGCCATTTCAACAAGGGTGAAAGCGCTGCGAACGGACATTTTTCCGGAAACCATATATCTACCTCATCTGACTTTGGGCATAATTATGCAGGATTAGCCGCAAACTTTTACTTTTTACCTTTTTGACGGGCGCACTGCTTATGCGCCCGTCAAATTCACATACGAATTCATACATACGTTGAAACGCCTGCCGAATTCATACCAAAAACGGATACGAACCCGGCACAACTCACTGCAAAGCGATTCACCGGAAAGTGACTCACTCCAAAGCAACTCACTGGATAGTGATCTAGACACTACCTTAAATGTAAGACAATTTTTGAGCTAAAGAAGTTCGCAAAAAGTTTACTCAATTGCTAATTAATTTTAACACAGACATAAAAAAGATTGCAAGAAAAAAGCGAGAGAGGCAGGGAAATTAGACAGCCGCAGAATGTTAAAGAGAATTCTATAACACTGTCAAATCTAACTTATTTGCCTTTCAGCTTCTCATCCTTTCGCAGGACGCCCTCTCTTGCCCGCAAGATAATATGGCGCAAGGAATATTTTCCTTTATATTTGCCAAAACAGCCTTCCGCAGAGAAAATTATTGTTTGCTTTGCTTCTTCTTACGCTTAAAACATATAACGCGTTGCGGCAATTGAGTGTTTCCTGCATATCACTGTGCCGCAAAAACCCGTTTCCCAAGTTATTTATACCTGTATGCCTTAACGGTTTCGCCTTTGGCAAGCACATCTATTTCTGAGGGAATCTCTAAAAACGCATTGCATGCCAAAAGGGAGAAAAAGATGCCGGAAGATTGCGTTTTATACGGATAAGCGGTGAGTATGCCGTTTTCATTCACTAACTTTGCCCTGTCATAGTTTACAAACCCTTTTTTATGCGCAATCTTTTCCCCCAGCACAGCGCTCTCCGGTTCACAGACGCATTGATTTGCCCCCTGCAGTCTTAATATGGCGGCGGTCATATAGAGAAATGCACAGAACACGGTACTCACAGGGTTGCCGGGGAAAGCCATTATCGGCAGACCGTTTAATTCGCCGAAGGAAAAAGGTTTTCCGGGTTTTTGGCTAACCTTGTCAAAGTGCCATTTAAGATTGATTGCCTCATGCATGCGTGACATAAAATCAAAATCTCCCACAGAGATTCCGCCGGACACTACCGCCAGATCAAAACCTTTTAAAGACAGGAGGGCATCCGCAAGTTTTTTCTGATCGTCCGGGATAACCCCCAGATATTCGGGGATTCCCCCTGCCTCCTCTGCAATCGCCATGACCGCGGGAGAGTTGGAGTCAAGCATCTTTTTTAAATTATCATATTCCGCCGGCGGGGCAATCTCGGTTCCGGTTGAGAGCACCGCCACTCTGGGTTTGCGGTAGACATCCGCATATATTGCCCCTGCCGACACCAAACGGCTCATCGTAAACGGTGTCAGCCGTTCTCCCGCAAAGTTCAGGAGTTCCCCTTCGGCTAAATTTTCTCCGGCAAGGCGGATATGGGTGCCGCTTGGAACGGATGTTTTTATCTCAACAAGATCCTCGCCGTTGTCAGTAAACTCTTTCTGCGCCACCGCATCAGAACCGGACGGGATAAAGGCGCCGGTCATTATCTTACAGCACTCGCCTTTGCCAATATGCACCCCTTCTACACTTGAACCCGCAGGGATCACCCCCAGCACCTTTAATTTTGCGGGAGGGTTTAACGTATCTTCCGCACGCACCGCGTAACCATCCATGGCGGAAGAATCCTCCATTGGAACTGAACGCCGCGACAGAAACGGGGCGGCTAAAACCCGCCTGCAGGCGTTTATCAGCGGGATGCTTTCAACTCCCAGCGGCTTAATCTTATCTTGAATAATACTCAGGGCTTCTGAAGGCGTAATCATATTCGCTGCCTCTCTCCGTAAAAATTTATACCGAAAGTAAAGTTACCTGAAAAAAGATAAAAATGCTATATAAACTTAATATTTAAACAAAATCTGAGAGAGTTTGTTAAATATATGAGTAAACTGTTCCGGCATTATATTTAAAAAGCCGGATGTTTACTGCAAGATGAATATGTATCAAAATAAACTATCTATTGCAAGCCGTTGAAATTTAGTATACATTTTCTGAATGAGGGATTATATCTGGGCCCCTTGGCGCGGAGCGTATGTTGCATCTTGGCACGGCGGGAGCGCTGCGGCAGGCAAAGATGAGTGTGTTTTTTGCACTAAGTTTAACGAGAATAGAGATGCTGACAACTTTATTCTCCACAGAGGAGAGCGCACGGTAATAATTATGAACCTTTACCCCTATAACAACGGGCATATAATGCTCATCCCCGTTAGACATACAGCCGATTTTGAACTCCTTACCGCGGAGGAAACCGCCGAGATGAATCTGTATAAAAAACTTTCGGTTTCGGCGCTGAAAAAAGCGTTAAATCCGGACGGCTTTAATATAGGGATGAATCTTGGTTCCGCCGCCGGCGCGGGGATCGCCCAACATCTGCATGAGCACATAGTACCCCGCTGGAACGGCGATACAAACTTTATGCCCGTGTTGGGGGAAACCAGAGTGATTTCCGAGCATATGCAGACAACTTATATCAAGATAAAATCTTGTCTGGAAAAGGAGATCGTCTTATAATAAAGGAAGGAGGAAAATATGAAGTATATCATCGGCGGGATAAGAGCTGTGGTTATGATCTATATTGTGCTTTTCTGCGTTTCAAACACAGACAACGTGCAGGTTACGGTTCTCCCGAAATATATTGTTTTTGACAACCTGCAGCTCTTTGTCCCGATTATAGGCGCACTTCTTTTGGGAGGGTTTGCAGTTATCCTGGCTTTCTTGGGGGAGCGCTACAGGATAAATAAAGAGATAAAGAAACTGCGCAGGCAGATAGCCTCCAATGAAAACGAACTCCAGAAACTGAGCAGTATATCTCTGATTACAGACAACCCCCTTGATAAGGAGTAACCTCCGCAGATGTTATTTAAGATACTATTCCTCCTAATCTTAGCCGCTGTTCTTGCCCTTTCGGCTTGGATGATACTTTTCCGCAGGAAAGATCAATCCGGGGTGAACAATAAGCTCTCCCCGCTGGACGGCATATATCTCCTTTCCAAAGGCGACAGAACCTCTGCTCTGAAGTTTTTCATAGCTCTGGCTTCCGAAGGAGGGAGCACTCCATCAGATTATCTCACTGCGGCGGTTCTTATGCGGACGGCGGGGGACGCCAAAGGCTCTGTTCATGTTTTGGAATCCCTTCTTTTAAGGAGGTCCACTCCCCCCGTCATAGTGCGCTTAAGTATAGGAGAGCTCATCCGTTGCTATAAGATCATAGGCAACACCCACAGTGCCTCCGGTTGCATAAGCAGTATCAAAGAGCGCGGACACTGGGATGAAACCGTCCTTTTGGAAGGGTTAATAGCCATAGACCGGGGGGATTTTGAAACCGCTGCGTCCAAATTTCAGCGCTATAATAAACTTACATCTACCGATACCTCAAAAGATATTTCTTCCGCCTTCCTCTCCGCCGCTTTGAAAGAAACCGAGAGAACCGCCGCCGTAAAACTGCTGAAAACCGCTCTGAAGCATTATCCGTCAAACCATAAGGCATTTTTCGCCCTCCTTGCCCTCACGGAGGATTGGGAACTCTGCAAAGACGCCATTGAAAGCGATATTCTGAGAACAAAGGATGATCAGGTTGTTATAGAGAATATCTGCTATAAACTGACAAAGCTGGAAGATTTAAAAGCGATACTGATAAAAAAAGTAGGGGCGGGCGGGGCGCATCCCGTAGCATATCTCTTTCTTTCAGCTTATTACAAAAAAATGGGGGAAGCAAGCGCCGCGCTTGGGATTCTCAAAGATTATATCTCTAAGAACTCCGCCGCGCCCATTGTTAAAAGATATTATATAGATATCGTAGGCGACCAGTTCTTAGCCGCCCTCTTTCAGCAGGAGAAGTATTATAACTGCTCTGTTTGCGGGGCGGATTTTACTGATTTCGCGGAAGT
>JAITJJ010000202.1 GCA_031278965.1 Deferribacteraceae bacterium | reverse complement strand
AAACCTTTACTATGTTCTTTTAACTCCGATGAAGGGGTTTTCTTGCCTTCCATATAGTATACAAAATAAAAACCGCTATAACTGAGGGCTCTGAATTTAATTAAAATAAATTTAAACTAAAATAACGCCACCTGTTTTATCAGAGCGTTTATTATGCTTGTGGCGGTTTCATGCAACTCGTCTTGGCTTGCCTGAGTTTTCCCCGGAACCACAAATCGGAGGTTATCGTCATCATAGCGTGGGATAAGGTGAATATGTGAGTGGAATACCGCCTGTCCGGAGACTTCCCCGTTGTTTTGCACGATATTCATCCCCGCAGCTCCTGTGGCGGCTCTTACGGCGCGTGCAAGTTTTGCCAGAAGCGGATAAACCGCTACGGCAATATCTTCCGGAACGTCAAAGATATTTACATGGTGCTCTTTCGGTATTAAGAGGGCGTGCCCCTTGGTGACCGGATAGAGATCAAGTATCACTACAAACTGCTCATCTTCAAAAACCTTTGTGGAAGGGATTTTCCCCTCCGCAATCTTACAAAAGATGCAATCGTGCATATCAGTATATCCTGTATACGTAGGTTGAACCCACGGTGTCGGCTTGAGAGGCATCAAAATCTCTATAGTTCATCTCCTGTGAGCATATCTCGGCATTCGAATAAGTTAAACTCTCGGAAGGTTCAAAGTGTGAAGTATTAGTAAGCCGCCCCGCTCCGTTGGCATAATCCTTATCATCCGCCATAGCTTCAATTGAACACTTTACTTCCATAAGAACCGGGCTGTAATTCACACTTTTATCGGCATTAAGTTTCATCCCTGCAATGCAGATGTTCGGGCATATCATCAGCCCGTTGTCATCACACTTTTCGGCATAATAAGAATAGTTGTCGTATATATCCACCCCACACATAGCATAACCCCAGATTGGGTATGTGTCGGAGGTATTGAGTATGCTTCCTGTTGCGTTTAACGATGCGAATATATCGCTCATCTTAATAAGGTCTTGCTCCAGAAAGAGGTTGTAGTCTATGGAATACGGCGCGGTTGAAGTATCGTCATAGTTGGGGAGAACCCCTTTATACATATTAATGTAGCTCATCAGAGCGGTTTGAAGTTTATCTATCTTGCGGATTTCGGCGCGCATTTTCGCTGAGCGTATGAGGGTGCGCCCCTTTACGCCTAGTCCCATTATAATCCCTATTATCACAAGCACAATTGCAAGTTCCACAAAGGTAAACCCTTTTCTCTCTTTTGACAGATTAAACATCTTTAAACTCCTTAAGAATTTTAATCCTTTAACCGTTTGATCCTTTCAGCTTTGCTGATAATCTCTTTTATCCTAAAGCCGAAGTATCCGTCAACTATAACCACCTCGCCAAGGGCGATTAGATGTTCGTTGACCGTAAGCTCAATGGAATCGCTGGCGTTCTGGTCAAGCTCCACAATGTTTCCGGGTCCCAAACCCAGAATATCTTTTAAGAATAGCTTTGCCGAACCCATACGGACACTTACCGGCACCTCAATATCAAGGAGCATCTCCATATTGGGATTTTCACCGTGATTGGAGTGGGAACGCTCTTCCTTAGGGTAGGAGTCCGCAAAAAAATCATTCGCCAGAGGGGTGGGAGCGGCTTCCTCTTGGGAAAAGAGGGAAGAAAAACCGTCATCCGCATAGAAACGGAATATCATCTCTCCGTTGAGGTTCCCTAAAAAAGTTGCGGCAAAATAGCTCACCCCGCTGAAATTATTCTCGCTCTTTGTAACCCCGTCAACCCTAAATGAAAGTTTTTTGCCGAGTTGCGTATCCACAGGGACGGTGAGCCCTCCGAAAAATTGATTGGCAATCTCAGAAATTGCGTCTTTCAGATCGAGATCAAGCTCTGTTTTAGGCTCTCCGTCTCCCATTAACATAAGATCGGCTAAAGAAGTAATATCGGCGGTTTTAAATATAAGCCCCACCTCATAACCGGCGCTTGCCTCCGTAGCCTTTATCATTACCCCGTCCGAATAGTCTGCAATAAGATCGTCGGGCGCCATCAGGGAAACCTCAGAAAGGGTGATGTTCGGCGGCTGTTTTGTAAAAGATGAGAGGTTGGTGTTAAGCACATCACATACAATCCCGTAAAAAGTTTTCAACCCTTTATCACTTTCTAAGTCATAGGGTGTTCTCATATATTCTCCTCCTTAACGGGGTTGGTGATCTTCAACGCTTTTTTAACTCCCAGCACGCCCAGATTTCCAAAAAATTTATGGCGGTTGCCCACATACATATTAAGCGGTTGAGTACTCTTTTTATTTAAGAGCACCGTATCTCCCGCCGAGAGTTCTAAAATCTCTTCCATAGAGAGAATGGTGCGTCCAAGCTCTACACTGCACTTTACCAGCATTGTTTCCAGAAGCTCTAAAATCCGTATCTCATATTCGCCGGTGCGCCCTTTTTTAGCTCCTATAAGCCAGTCCTGAGAGCTGATTTTGCCCAATATGGGCTCTAAAACCAGAGCAGGGAGGCAGAGGTTCATCATCCCTGTCGCCTCTCCAAACTTAACTTCAAAAACTATAAGCACTACAACTTCATTTTGCGCCACAATCTGTATAACATGAGGGCTGTTTTCGCTTAACTCTTTCTTAAAGCGGACGTTGGGCACTACCTGTTTCCAAACTTCCTCCAAATCTTTTAGGATTAGCATGATAATCCCGTCTATTATGGTCATTTCAAGCTGTGTAAGCTCCCGCACCTGAAAGAGGGGAAGCCCCGCTCCCCCTAAAAGTTTATCAACTATCGGAAAAACCAGCGACGGATTTATTTCAAGGACAGCGTTTCCCTGAAGAGGTATCATGGATATTATATTAAAACTTGTGGGATCAGGAAGCGACATAAGAAATTCGCCGTAGGTCATCTGATCCACACTGACAAGTGATATATCGGTTATGGTGCGTAAAAAACTTGACAGGTTGGAGCTGAAGTTGCGCGCAAATTTATCATGAAGGTTGCGGATAGAGCGCAACTGTTCTTTACTTACACGGTCGGGACGGCGGAAATCATAAACGGAAATCTTTTTGGGAACAAACTCTTCGGCTTCCACCGTTTCGGTCTGCCCGCCCTCGTCAACCACAGTTGAAAGGAGAGCATCAATTTCGTCTTGACTTAAAATATCCGCCATTTCAATATACCATCATTAGGTTATTTTACGTGGTAGCTTATGCGGGAAGCGATCTCGTCCAGAGCTACTATCTCATCTGCAATTCCCGCTTCCGCCACCGCTCGCGGCATCCCGTAAACTATACATGAAGGTTCATCTTGAGAGATGATAAACCCGCCCTTTTCTTTCAGTTTTTTTAACCCTTTGGTGCCGTCGTTGCCCATGCCGGTCATAATAACCCCCAGAGCTTCACTGCCAAAGGTTTCCGCGACGGAATCCACCATTACGTCCACACTTGGGTTGTGCAAAAGTTTGGGGTCTTCATCCCCGATAACTATGGAGGCGGTGGTTCCCGAGCGCTTAACCGTCATCTGTTTGCCGCCTTTTGCTATATAGACACAGTTCGGTTTCAGAATTTCGCCTCCCTGTGCCTCCACTACACTCAATTTGCTTAATGAGTTAAGACGTGCCGCAAGTGATTGGGTAAAACTTGGCGGCATATGCTGAACTATGACCACTGGAACGCCGAGCTCCGCCGGGAGCAACGGAATTACCCGTTGCAGCGACTGGGGCCCCCCGGTGGAAGTGCCCAGAGCAACTATCTTTTTGTGGGCAGACGAGGCTGCTTTCTTTGAGGCAGCAGGAGCGTGCAAAACAGCCGCCTGATGCGGGGCGGGGGGTTTCAAACGGTGGATAATACCCTTATCACCCGCAAAGCGGCGAACCTTATTTTTTAACTCATTGCTTATCTTTAATATTCCCACGCTTCCGTAGGATTTTTCCTTCGGGATAAAATCCACGGCACCCTTATCTAGAGCTTTAAGTGTTGTGTCCGCTCCTTCCTGCGTAAGAGAGCTTACCATAATGACAGGGGTGGGGGAATTTTTCATAATCAATTCAAGGGCGGTTATCCCGTCCATTTTAGGCATCTCCACATCCAGAGTGACTACATCCGGTTTAAGACTTGCAGTCATATCCACAGCTTCAATCCCGTTTTTTGCAAAGCCTGCTATCTCAATATCAACTTCACCCGCAAGCATAGTCTCTATTGCTTTTCGCATAAAAGCCGAATCATCCACCACCAAAACTTTTATTTTATTCATACCGTATCCTTCAAACGTTTTCTTAACTTTTGCATTGCCTGCGTATGAAGCTGAGAGACTCTGGATTCCGTAACTCCTAATGTCATTGCGGCCTCTTTCATTGAAAGCTCCTCATAATAATATAAGCTAACCACAAGTTTTTCCTTTTCCGGAAGCTGATCAATCTCATGAGCAATAATTTCAGCCCGGCGTTGCTTAATTAATTCCTCTTCTGGCGTATCATTTGAGCTTTGCACTAAGTCTGCCAATGTAAGCCCTTCTTCGCCCTGAATCGCGTCAAGGCTTACGGGGTTATCGGTATTATAGAGCGACCTCACCTCTTCCAACTTTTCTGGGGTGGTATCAATATATTCTGCAAGCTCCTCCGTGGTGGGAGCACGCCCCAGCTTTGCCGAAAGCTCCCCTGTCGCCTGCTCCCACGCCTTTACTCGGGCTCTTGCGCCTCTGGAAAGAAAATCAAGCCCCCGCAAGGCATCTAAAATAGCCCCCTTAACGCGGTGTTCCACATAGGTAGCAAAACTGGTGTTGCGGGTTTTATCATACTTGTCCAAACACTCAATAAGCCCTAAAGCGGCGGCGGAATAAAGCTCGTCCATATCCACCGCTTCCGGAAGCCCCATCCTTGCCCTCTGAGCCCAATTTTTAACTTGAGGGAGAAAATCCCGTACAATCTGTTCTTTTTCCTCCTCTGTAAGCGGGATGGCAGCTGTTTCTGAATATGTCATAATATCTTCCAGTAGTTCTTCAGTATCCGCTCCACTCCGATTGTAAGAAGCCTGACAACATAATACAGAATAAAAAACAGTATAATATCTCTAAACAGATAAGTCAATTTGAGTTCGGAGAATAATACCTTAAAAAGATATGAACCCAACATTATTACTGAGGCAACAAAAATAGGCAGGTACCTTACGGAAGTTATCATTTCCCATCCCTCTCCTTAAAAATTTTTGTCATCCTTATAGTCCGCTATATTCCAGCAGCGATCCTGCGCACGCTCTCCGTAAAGACAGAATCTCCCTTAAAGACCGCCGCTGGATCCCCGCCTCGGGCGGAGCGTTTAACCATCCCATCCTCTCTCAGCATCCCCAAAAGCAAGAGATCGGTACCCAAGAACCTCTTTACCACCCTTTTAAGGTTTTCAAATACCCTTAAAGATGAGACTTCCTCCTCCACCCGGTTAAAAACCAGATATGCTCTGTTCACTTCATATTGACGCACAGCGGTTTTTAAAAACGCATATGCATCCGATATGGCGGCAGGTTCCGGCAGCGTTATCAGAATCATTTTATCCGCAAGGCGCGTAAAACGGTGAACATTGGCGTTTATCCCCGCCCCTGTGTCAAATATGATGTAATCATACCCGCTTTCAAGTTCTTTAAGGATAGTTCTGATTTTATCAAACTCCTCTTCGGAAAGTTCCGCAAGTTCCAAGGCTCCGCTGGAGGCGGGAAACAGATAAAACCCCAGAGAGGTTTTTACCGCAATATCCTTTAAGGCGGCGTCCCCCGCCAGATAGTCGCGGATATTTGCTCCGGGAGGTATCCTAAGCAAAACATCAACGTTGGCAAGTCCCAAATCCGCATCAAAAAGGAGAACCTTCCTGCCAAGTTTAGACAACTCGGACGCAAGGCACACCGCAAAGGTGGTCTTACCAACTCCGCCCTTCCCGCTTGAAACGGAAAGGTATCGGCATTTATTCTGTTTGCCTGCAATACGGCGCAGGTTAGCTGCCTGATCGCTGTTCAATTATCACCCCAAAGTGTCGGTAATTCCTGCAATATCTTCTTAGCAATTTTCTTGCCATCGGGAATCTCTAGATCATCCGGCACCCCTTGCCCGTTGGAAAGGAAGAGGAGCGGAGTTTTCTTTTTAATGGCTATGGAGGCGAGCGGTCCGAAATACTTTGTCTCATCCAATTTCGTGAAAATAATATATTCGGGAAGAAAGCCGGAATACCTTTCATACATGTCCCCAAGTTCCCTATGGTTTGCGGCAAGGGAGAGCACCAGCACCGGCATAATGGAGGGCATGGCGGTCATAAGCCCTATGGCGTCCTGCACTCCCGTGGAATCATAAGGGCTGCGCCCGGTGGAATCTAAAAGGATATAGTCATAATCGTAGGTCATGCTGTTTAAGAGTTCCGAAAGTTCTTTCTGGCTTGTGGCAACATAGAGCGGCAGTCTTACAATGTCGGCATAAGTTTTCAGTTGATCCACCGCGCCGATGCGGAAATTGTCTGAGGTGACAAGGCAGACTTTGCCGGAATATTTAAGCACCAATGTTGCGGCAACTTTGGCAAGGGTGGTGGTTTTGCCCACACCGGTGGGACCCACAAAGGCAACAACTTTTTTGCTGAGGGCGGAGAGAAAATCTTTCTCTATCGGGATTATTTCAGACAGTTGCGTAAGAACAATATTCCGCATCTGTGCTTTGCCCAGAAGTTCCGGCATATTCTTTTCAATACCTTTCAAGAAGCGGTAGGCGACCAGATCATCAAGCCCGTTGCGGGTAAGGATGACGTAATACTCCCTCAGGTGCTGAGGGAGATCCACAGATATGCTGACGGAATCATCCATAAGCCGTTTTATTTCCGCAATATCTTTTTTAAGGTCACCCATCCCTTTAATAAGCTCGGCAAACCCCATCTGATTCAATGCCTCTTCCACTTTCAGAGCGGTATCGTCTTTTTTTGTCCCCGCCGGGGTATAACGCTCTTCTTCTTTGGATGGGAGAAGAGGGGGATCTTTTACAAAATTATCCTCTTCCAATTCATTCAAAATACTGGAAATATCCTCATCTTCTCTAAAATCGGCACGAGAGATAGGTTCTTCCTCCTCCGGCATCGGGAGTTTTGGGGGAGGGCTTGGTGGGGAAGGCGGGCAACTGTTGAAGGGGCGGGGCTTAACTATGGGCGGCGGAGTCTTTTTCAGCTCGCTCCGCAGAATCTTTTTTGCGGAGATCGCTGCATCATCAACTGCTGCAGTTACTTCAAAAAAAATTTTGGGGGACAACCCGGGAGCGGTTGGTTTTTCAATACGTTTGGTGGAAAGAATCACAGCGTTAGAGCCCAGATCGTCCTTAATCTGTTTAATAGCCTGCTTCATATCTGAAACTTCATATCGCTTGGTTCTCATATTCATTTGCAACTTTAAGGGGGAGCACCCGCTCTCTCCGTTTAATTACTCCATTTAAAGAAAAGCATAGAGTAAGGCGGCAAAATTTGCAAGAAAAATCACCCCCCCCCCTCCGCAAATCTAAGTGTAGATTGTAAGAAATAACGTCCCTATAGTCCGAGGGAGCTAAAATAGATTTGATAAACAACTTAACAGGAGGAGCAGGGGAGAGTATGTATAATACCGGAAGA
>JAITJJ010000162.1 GCA_031278965.1 Deferribacteraceae bacterium | reverse complement strand
CAGGCGCACTCCGCCGCAGCGGAGGGTATCCCTTTCTCTTGCGCAAGGACAACCATTCTATCCCTAAGCACTTTTTTATCTTTACTGTTTCTCATAATATTGTAATATTTATACATCGGTGGCACCTTCCTGTCTTTTTTTTTCTCAAAATAATTATACGAGAAGACCGCCGATAACTTCAAATATTTATTAACACTCCTTTATAAGTTGTTATAAACAAGCCATATCTTTAATAGAAAAGAGAATAAAGGTCTTGGATGATAACACAAGCGATCTCTGTCAAAGTCAAGCCCTACAGATTGCTCCGCAAACCTTGACTGAGCTCCCGCTTGTGTTATCTTATACCTTTCTTTTTCTCTTTTTTCTTTTAAAAAATATACCACCGGACAAACCTTACCTTATCCGCTTGTGCGCTTTATCTCTCGCCACTCTGCCGGTGAAAATAACTTTAATCTCAACGGACGATCACGATCTCTGGGGGACAGCCCAGCAATATATAAAACATTTATTGATTATTTTTAAAAACCGTATATATTTACTTTATATTTTAGCAGTGAGTGGGAGGTTTTATGAGCGACAAAAATACCGGCGGTTCTATGGAGCAAGTGCGGGATCTGCTCTTCGGAGCACAGGTGAAGGAGATTGAAAGCGCCAATAAAAAATTGGAGGATAACCTTAGGCGTGAAATCGAGAGCTTAAAGGCTTCCTTAAAAGGCGGGCTTAGCTCTCTTGAAAGTTATGTGCAAAGTGAAACATCTTCTCTTTTGGAAAAGATTAATTCTGAAAATGCATCTCTTAACAACTTGATAAAAAATGAACAGAACAAAAGAGCTGCTGACTTTGATATTGAAAGAAAGAACACGGCAGAACTTGCGGAGAAGTTATCAAATGAAATAAAATCCGTCCACTCCGCACTTGACCAGAAGATTGCTACTCTGACAACCAGATTTGAAAATGTGGAAAAAGATCTCAGAAAACTCATTATGACTGTCAATTCAGAGCTTACGGAACTCACGGAGGTTAAATACAAGACCCTTGTTTCCATGCTGAATGAGGTTGCAACACAGATACGCCATGAAGATGTGTCAAGAACTTTCATCTCAAACCTCTTTTTAGAAATGGCAATGAAACTCTCGGATGAAGGTGTTAACAATTCTGAGGAAGGCGGCAAAGGGAAAAAGAATGAGTAGTACCTCTGAGAACTCCGTTGTTTCCGGAGGATCTCCCCCCAATACAGACCCCGAAGTTGATAAATTCAAAGAACTTGTCTTTAGAGGAGAACTTGACAGGATTGAAGAGCTGGAGAGAAAGTTAGACAGCCAGTTGCGTTCAACAAAATCTGTCAGTGATGTTATAGCTGAAGCGGTGGTTATGCGCTCAAGCAAAGACAATATGCTTTCCGCCGCCCTTTCTCCCATTGTTGAAAACTCCCTTCAAGATGCTTTGAAAAAAAGACCGCAGGATTTTATCTCTATCATATTCCCTATAGTGGGTTCTCTGATCCGCAGGTCTATATCGGAAACTTTCAGCTCCATGCTTGGCAGTTTCAGTAAAAGCCTTGAATTCTCGTTCTCTCCAAAAGGGATAAAGTGGAGAATAGAGGCGATTCGCGCGGGAAAGTCTTTCAGCGAAATAGTTATGCTTCACACTGTGGTATATCGAGTGGAGCAGATATACCTTATTCACTCCGAATCGGGGCTGGTTCTTTCAAACCTTGTAAACAAAGGGGTTCACGACAGAGATGCCGATATGATATCCGGTATGCTCACCGCCATACAAGATTTTGCTAAAGATTGCTTTGCCACTGCAGGCGATGAATCAAGCTCTTTGAACTCCCTTGATATGGGAGATTATACGATATATATTGAAAGAAGCCCGTTGGCGTATCTGGCTTGCGTTGTGCGCGGGCAGGCTCCGAAAGAACTTCAGGTAAAACTGCGCGAAACGCTTGAGCTCATATTGGCAAAGTTTAATGATGTTCTGCAAGACTATAGAGGAGACGATTCGCCGTTTGTTGCTGCTGCTCCTTACCTTGAAGACTGTTTTGCCGAACAGTTGGTGGAAGAAAAGAAAAAGATATCTTTTGTTACCAAAATTCTTGTAGGAATCTTTATAATTTTATTTGTATCAGCTCTTACTTACAAGATCTATCACTCCCACCGCATGAACTCCATACTCAATATTATCGGCAGTGAACCCGGGTATATACTGATTGATGCCGAAAGCACCCTAATTCCAAAACCTTGGCAGCTTGTGGCACTAAAAGATGCCTTTGCCGTGCCTTTGCCGGAACTTCTTAGCAGAGGCGGCTACTCTGCAGACGAGGTGCGGTGCAGCTTTATTCCTATTGATAGCCGTGAACCGTCTATAGTTATGAAAAAACTGCAGCAAAAACTGGAGCTACCGTTGGGCGTAACTATAAAGTATGATTTGGATAATGATTCCTACCATATTTCGGGGCTAGCCGACTATATGTGGATAACCAATGCCAAAACTATTGCCTATACTATTCCGGGAGTTGACAACCTTGATATTTCGGGGCTTGCGGACCCCCGGTTTGACGTGTTGAAGCGATTAAAGCAGGAGATTGAAAACACTGTCATCCGCTTTGCCCGCGGCGGAGAAATCCCTATCTCAACAGATCAGCATCTGCTTGATGAGGTATCGGAAAAGTTGGTGGAATTGGAGAAGTTGACAAACGCTATGGGGATTGCTTTAACGCTTACAATATACGGGCACGCGGATCTAACAGGCACTGAAATCAGAAACTATGCAATAAGCCAGGCAAGGGCGCAGGTATTGGCGGCCAAACTATACGCCAAAGGCTCAAGTATTCCGATTTCGATGTATGGAATGGGGTCGAGCTTTGCAGACACAACGGAACTGGAAGACCTTGACAGCAGAAAGATTGAGATGCGTATTCATTTTGCCAATAAATCAGGGATAGATTTTTAACGTTAGGGATGATACATAAAATGGTTGATAAATAGCGTTTTATCTTATATAATCCCAACCTATCTTAGTTGATAAAGGAAATGGTGGCTTAATTTTATGGTAAGCAAAAAAGTTTGTATGCTCGGCGCCTTTTCGGTTGGCAAAACATCCCTTGTTGAACAGTATGTCCGTTCAATCTTTTCTGATCAATACCTCTCCACAGTTGGGGTAAAGATTAGCAAGAAGCTTATTACGCTTGACGCCACCGAAGTAAATCTTGTGCTATGGGATATGGAAGGCAAGGATGAGTTTGTTGATATAAACATGGCTTATTTGCGCGGGGCTATGGGTTTTTTAGTTGTGGCAGATCTATCTCGGCGGGAAACTCTGGACGAGGCGTTGCAGATACGCAACTCTGTCCTTGAGATATTGGGTGAAAAAACCCCCAATATTCTATTGCTCAACAAATGTGATCTTGAAACCCTGGAGATTCCGGAAACGCAAATTGCAAGCCTTGAAGCAAGGGGAATATCTGTAATAAAAACCAGTGCCAAGCTGAATATTGGGGTAAATGAAGCGTTTCTTGCTATATCAACAAAGATGCTGGCGGTATGAATAAAAAATCGGAACACACCCTGTCAATTCCGAAAGAGGCCGAATATACTCTAAGCTTTTTGCAATCTTTTATTAAAGCTATTAATATTGTTATTCTTATTCAGGAAAAACCCGGAATCTATAAACCGATAGGGGAAGCACCAGATTTTTACAAAACACTCTATCCTCCGGAAGACGGCTTTTGTTCCGAACCTTGGAACTATTCTGATTTCCTTGAATTTTTTAAAGAAGAGGCGGAAATTTTTTTTGATACTATGACCGACCCCTCACAGACCTACACATCCACTGTTTGGCAAGAGGAAGGAATATCGGAAGATAGGGCGCTTATTGCAACAGCCCTTGTAATTGCAGGGAAAAAGATAATTGTTATTCGCTCCCTTGCGGAAGATTATGTTGAACGGGTGAAGGTGCTTAGAAAGGCGCGGGAAAACCTTCTGGAAACCAGGGCGTTGTATGCAAAACTTGAAAAATACCGCCATATCGCCCAGTATGATTCCCTTACCGGTCTTTTCAACCGGTTGACATTCAATGAAGTTTTGGAAGAAGAGATGGAACGGTGCACAAAAACACGGGTACCTCTCTCCCTTTTGGTTATAGATTTAGATGATTTCAAGAAGGTCAACGATACTTTTGGGCATATGGCGGGGGATTCTGTATTGTCCAATCTGGGAAGGATATTAAGCACTCAACTTCGCGCAGGTGACATTCCCGCGCGCTACGGCGGAGAGGAGTTTGTTGTAATCGCTCCGAATACCAATGAGGAACAGGTGCTTGTAATGGCGGATAATCTAAGGAAAAAGGTTGAGAGCTTTGACTTCGGTGAACCGCCTATTGTGACGGTTAGCATCGGCTGCACCACATATAGAAGCCCCGAGGATCGCTGTTCTTTCTTCCAGAGGGCGGATTTTGCATTATATGACGCCAAACGCTCAACAAAGAATATGGCTAAATTAAGGTAGGAGCATAGGCTTTTTTCCCTTGCCTATTGTATTTCTCTCTGTTAAAATAACAGTGATTATGCGGAGGGCTGTATGAGAAAAGGTTTTACGTTGGTGGAGCTTGCCGTCGTGCTTCTTATAATAGGGCTGATTCTCGGCTTGGCTGTGAAAGGCGGGACGCTGATAGACAGCGCCCGAATAAAGAGCGAAGTGCGAAAGCTGGAAAAATTTCAGACGGCTATCTCCGCATATGTCGGGCGCACGGGCGGTCTGCCCCCCTCTCTTTTTGATGATACGCTCTTGCTTGACAAGAAGGAACTTATTCAATACAGCTACCTAAATAGTGTGGAGCTTAACACCGATTATAAAGATG
>JAITJJ010000158.1 GCA_031278965.1 Deferribacteraceae bacterium | reverse complement strand
CACCTAAGTTTCAATCCCGCCCTTTTCTTCTCCTCCATACCACCCGTCAACGACTTGATTACTTCGTATCCATTCATCTCTTGCTCCCTAAGTTCTACTTTCCTCATGACTGCCCCCAGTTCTAAATAACTCCAAAAATAATACAGCGCTCAATAAAAGTCATCCCTGGAGGGACAAATTCACAAGTGAATATGCGGGACATTATCACAAGTGAATCAGAAAGGGATAAGGCGGGTTCATTTTTTCCCTTGACAATGTGGGGTTGAAAAATTATTCTTTATCTGTTTGCAAGTATTATGAGCCCGGGAAACTGAGGAGGTTGTTGAATGCACAATTTGACGCAAATTTTGCAACGCATGAAAGAGATGGATGCAAGCGATGTCCATATTACTGTTGGGGCACCTCCGATGTTTAGGGTTCGAGGCGACCTTGTCCGCTTTGGGGAGGAGTCTTTCGGACCTGAAGAGACCAGGGCACTCTGTTATGAAGTTATGAATGAACGCCAAAAGAAGCGTTTGGAAGAAGATAACGAAGTGGATTTTTCCTTTGGTATCCGCGGTATATCCCGTTTCCGTGCAAACGTATTTCTTCAGAGAGGCAATATTGCCGCCGCTTTCCGTATGATTCCCTATAACGTGCGTTCTTGCGAGCAGTTGGGGTTGCCTCCGGTTATCCAAAATTTGGCAAACAGAGCAAGGGGGATGGTGCTTGTCACAGGACCTACGGGAAGCGGGAAATCCACAACCCTTGCCGCCCTTATTAATAAAATAAACGAAGAACAGGCGGGGCACATCATCACTATTGAAGATCCGATTGAATACCTTCACCCGCATAAAAAGTGCATTGTAAACCAGCGGGAGCTGAATAATGACACCATATCCTTTCAAAGGGCTCTTAAATCCATCCTCAGGCAAGACCCAGATGTGGTTCTGGTGGGCGAGTTGCGGGATCCTGAAACCATTGAGATCGCTATGACCGTGAGTGAGACAGGACACCTCACAATGGGTACTCTCCACACCAACAGCGCTATTCAGACCGTAACCCGCATAATTGACGTTTTCAGTCCCGCACAGCAGGCGCAAGTGCGCACACAGCTTGCTTTCGTTCTTGAAGGGGTTATCTCCCAACAACTTGTTCCTTCCAAGCAAGGCGATCGGCGGGTGCTCGCTTTGGAGGTTCTTGTGCCGAACACCGCTATCAGAAACCTCATCAGAGAGGATAAGGTTCACCAGATATACGGGCTTATGCAAACAGGTCAAGGTTCTTCCGGGATGTTTACCATGACGCAGTCCTTGGTTGATCTCTTCCGCCGGGGGATAATAACCGCTGAAACCGCTCTTACTTATGCAGTATATCCGGACGAAGTGGCAAGAGCTTTAGGCACAAGATAGTTTTAGGTAAACATATATAGGGTGTGATATGATATGATTGTTGATCTGCACACCCACTCTCTCTTTTCAGACGGGGTTCTTGTTCCTGCGGAATCCGCCCGCAGAGCCAAGCAAGCGGGTTACTCCGGGATAGCACTCACCGATCACGCCGATCATTCTAATCTATCCTTTATTTTACCCGCAGTTTTGCGTTTTAAAAATGAGTATAACTCTTCCGATAATGATTTTAAGGTGCTGGCAGGCGTGGAGCTAACCCATGTCCGACCTTCCCAGATACAGGAGCTTACAGTTAAAGCGCGCAATTTGGGCGCCGACCTTGTGATAGTTCACGGGGAAACCATAATGGAGCCGGTTGAAGAGGGAACAAACCGAGCCGCTATCCTGAGCGGCGTTGATATTCTGGCGCATCCGGGGCTTATAAAAAGAGATGATGTTGTTTTGGCGGCAGAGTTGGGGGTGTGCCTGGAGATTACTACCCGCAGAACTCACAGTTACACAAACGCCTATGTGGCAAAACTTGCCGCAGAATGCGGCGCAAAACTTGTAATAAATAACGATTTCCACTCTCCGGGTGAATATGTGGGCGAAGAGAAAGCTCTTAAAATCCTTTTGGGTTCGGCTATTCCAGAGGAAGCCGCCTTGCAGGTAATAGAAAATACCGTTGCGCTTTTTAAGAGTAAACTATAATAATACATAAGGATATATCATGGCAAAAAAGACAAACCCTTTGACAGATGCCCCGGTAGATAAGCTGGACATCTTTTTAAGAACCAATTACAAAATCATTCTCTTTTCATTTGCGGCGGTTATCGGCACCGCAATAATAACATACGGCATTTTAACCCTTGCGGAGCAGAGCAGGGCGGCTAATGCGGATGCCATCGCCCTTGCGGAACTTGAAGGGCTGAACGATATTGCCGCCATTGAAAGATATGCAGGCATATCAAAAACCCTCACCTTTGCCAAAGATTACATTCACTTGCAGGCGGCTATCAATTACTCCAAGATAGAGGAAAAAGAGAGAGCCATTGCGGAACTTGCAGAGGTAGGGGGTGAATTTGCCGAGTTTGCGCAGAACCTTCGTTGCGATCTATCGCCGCGGGAGAGCGGGTGTGCAACCTTTAGAACAGGGTTATTTGCGCCTATCTGGTATTACAGGGCTATCTTATCGGCTGGAGAAGAGGATCGGGCGGGCTTGTTATCGGAATTTAAGAGTAACTATCCTGAAAGTACTCTCTTAGCTCAATTGGAAAGGTGGGGTTACTAAAAAAATCAGATTATAAAAAACGCCTCCGTGCGGAAGGCGGCAAAGAAAGTAATTTAGTGCAGTATCTTATCTATAACTTCTATCGGGTGGAAGATGGCGGTTCGGGTGAGGTGTTTAAGTTGCATCTCGCAGGTGGGGCAGTCGGTGGCGCATATTTCGCAATCGCTCATTTCAAGGGACGTGGCAAGCAATTCTCCTATTTCGGCGGACTGAACGTAGTTTTCCTTTAGACTTCCCCAACTCCCCGCCATTCCGCAGCAGCTGTTGACAAGAGGTGAAACTCTGGTATTGCCGGCTTTGCTTAAAAGCCTATAGGATGCAAGAGAATCCTTTGATAACTTCATATGGCATGGAGTGTGATAGGCAAGGGATATTGCGGTCGCAGAGGTTATGCTCGGATTATGCATATTTATTAGGGAAGTGACCGGGACAGTCATCTTGCGAATCCTATCTATAAGTTCCCCGCCCATATGATCCCCCCATGCATTTTGCAAAGAGTGGGTGCAGGAGGAACATGTGGTAACAATATACTCCGCTTCCTCAAGCCTTCCCGCCCAACTTTTAAAGTTGCTGCCGATCTTCGCTAAAACATCTTCCGCCAGCCCTTTGGATGAGTGGGGAATTCCGCAGCAGTGCTGCTCTGGCAGGATAACTTTATAGCCGAATTCATTAAGGAGGCGAATGGCGCTCTCCCCTATTTCCGGACGGATATAGGAGGCATAACATCCCGCAAAGAAGATAACGCTCTTTTCCTGTGAGCCGATGACGGTGTCAAAGCGGTCGTAGAGGCTTCGGAAAGCAAATGCCGGGGGCGTCCTTTCCGCCGTCAACCCTGTGATCTTTTCAAAGGCTTTGCGGATACCATTTATTTTCAAAGCAGCGGAATATATCGGGGAGTACCTATGGGTATTGCGCCCAAACTCCTCAAGTTTAACTGAAAATCGTTTGGAGAAATCAAGTCCGTATCTTTTAATATATCCGGCTTTTGCCTCTAAAGCAAGTTTGGGAATATTTACTTTGCTGGGGCATTCGCTATGACAGCTCCCGCAGTTTATGCACCTGTTCAGCACATACTGAAAAACTCCGGTATACAGCTTTTCAATACCTATCTTTCCGCTTATAAGCGCCCTAAGCATATTTGCTTTTGCTTTCGGAGCGGCGGTTTCGTCTCTGGTAATCTTATAAATTGGGCACATTCTGACAGCAGTTGAAACAGTGGTGCACTTTGAACAGCCGTGGCACTTCTCCACCTCATTAATAAAGCCGTCCTCCCACATCAGGTGTTTTTCCGCAAGCTCTTTTGCGCTGTATGCTTCACCGTAGCGGAGATTGTTAATCTGCCCGTTGGGTTCAAAGCCGGTTATAATCCCCGGATTAAGGCGATTATCAGGATCAAAGAGGTTTTTCACCTTTACAAATATTGAATATATATTTTGATATTGGAGAGGAACATATTTTGAGCGAAGCCGCCCGTCCCCATGCTCCCCTGAAACTGTACCCCCCAACTTCATAATCAAGTTAAAAACAGTGTCCGCAATCGGGATTATAAGCGATATGTCATGGCGGTCTTTCAGATCAAGGATTGGGCGGGAGTGCAGAAGCCCCTTTGCAATATGACCGTATAGCACAAAGCGCACCCCAAAATCATTAAAAATCTTATAAAGACCATTAAAATATTCCACCAACCTATCTGTGGGGATCGCTGCATCCTCCACCAGAGGAAGAATCTTTTTGTTTCCTTTAAGCAGATATAGAATAGGGACCGCCGCTTTTCTCACCGTCCAATACTTTTCCGTCTCTTCCTCGCTTACGGCAGTAAATATTGCTCCGGTGAGGGGGGCGATCTCCTCTTTGCACTCCAGAGCAAGCCTTTCAAGACGCTGTGCATTATTAGACTCAAAATTTATCATAAGGAGGTTGTCATACCCATCCAATATCTCCCCCTTTAGGGATGGCTTGAATTCAAAGGCGGTGTTGATGAGCGATTTATCCATGATTTCTATGCCGGCAGGCTCTCGCAGGAGAAGCATCTGAGCAGCTTTGGCAGTTGAAACAATATCGTGGAAATAGGCAATTATAAGGGCGGAAAATTTTGGTTTGTTGACAAGGCGAAAAGTCAGGCGTGTAACTATGGCAAGAGTGCCTTCTGAGCCGCCCAACAACTTTAACAGATTTAGCTTTCCGCCGCTGTCAGTGTAGCGGAGTTCATATCCGCACACATTGCATGGGACATTCGGGTATGCATCTTTTATAATATCCCGATCCGCCCTTAAGGTTGAAAAAAGCTCCTTAAAGGCAGCGGGGAGTTCCTCAATATCTTTTGAATACAGATCAGAGAGCCACCAGACGTCGCCATTTGCCAGAACTATCTCCGCATCCGCCGCGTAGTCGGCAACGTTCCCGTATTTTACGGAATATGCCCCCCCCGCATTTGTGGAATACATCCCACCAAAGGTAGCGTATTCCCCGCTGGATGGGGCGGGCGGAAAAAAAAGCTCCGAATCCGCAAGAAGTTCTTCCAACTCTCCGTAACGGTAGCCGGGTTCGCAGGTAAAAAATTTTTCATCGGGATCAAAGGCGATAAGGCGGTTCATATATTTGGTGAAATCTATAACAATCCCCCGTCCCACAGCGCTGCCGCATAGACCGGAACCCGCTCCGCGAGGGTGGAGGCAACAGTCGTGTTCTGCCACATAGCGGACAACTTTCACCACATCTTCGGTATTTTTGGGATAGACCACAGCGGCGGGGCTTATCTGATAGATGCCGGCATCCGTAGAGAGAAGGGTGCGGCTCAGCTCGTCTGTGTAAACCTCGCCCTCTAAGCCGTCAATGGTTAGATTTTCAGCATGGTTATTCATCGTAGGCAACGGTATCGCAAGTTATCCCATAGTTCATTATAAGGTTTCCCGCTTTTCTCCCCCTGTTGCGGGCTTCACATATAAGCCTTTTTCCGGCTTCCGTATTTTTTTTGATCCCCAGCCCTTTAAGATAAAATTCCGCCATGATTGCCATAGACATCGGAACACCTGTTTGGGCGGACATTTCGCAGTAAGGAGCAGCGCTCTTATAGTCTTTCTTAAAAGCGTAGTATCTGCAAACATAATGAAGACCTGCAAAGCTGCCGAAATCAGCGGATTTAAGGAACCATTCA
>JAITJJ010000122.1 GCA_031278965.1 Deferribacteraceae bacterium | reverse complement strand
AATGGTCATATTCGCCTGTCTCCGCCCTCCAGGTCTGGCTCTCTCCACAAATCCCCCGGCTTTAATGAAAGCGTTTCGGTTTCTGGACGTCCATCCGGCGCTGCGCCCTATGCAGGATGTTGTCTGTTCGATTGTCATCCCATACCCGATAGGGAAAACCACCGCTTGGCAAATCCTCAATTCATTTGCGGTTATCGCTTTTGCCATAAAGTTCTTCGCTATTCTCAATACAGGCAGCCCGCTCGCTTTTCGAGCCATAATATCCCCTCCTGTCGTTCTTTGGAAATATTATATACCTAATAACTTAAAAATGGAATTATTGTCCCTAGCATCGGCAACCCACTTTGGGCTGCGCCTTGCCACAGATGCGGTTGCTTGAGTAGACAGACCACAAGTCAAAGGAAGAATAACCGTCAGAAGGATACGCAATTCATTTGCATCAGAAACTTTAACTAATTGCTGTTGGGCTAAAGCAAGCACCTCTTTGCCTCTTGGCAAACGAGCTATAATCACCTCCTGATGAAAATGATTGTGGCATCTAAAACAAGTACGGCAAACTTTATTGAGAACTGGAATAAAATATGAGAGCGGAAAGTCCGAGGTTTCCCTGCCTGTATGATTCCCTTTGTTTTACCTCATATAACGGCAGAGTTAAGACGCTGATTTAGGCGGAGAAGCGCCTCCCATATCCTCTAAATCAGCGTAATTTCAATATGTCAGCCTAAAATTCCGTACCTACTACTATCACCTACCATGGGCGCACTTTATCGCGGTGATACGGGTGAACGAATATAGCTTCGGCGGGGCAGTGCATCTCACAATTATAACAGGTTTGGCAGTCATCAAAATAGGCTATATATGCCGCTGATTTTTCATCATCATACCGCAGGACATCTTTTGTGCAGACTTCCACACAAGTCCCGCAACCGATGCATTTTTGTTGGTCTAATATCTCAATCATAAATCCCCCTCGTTAGGTTTAAGCGGATAATTTTCAATCGGAACCCGTTCAAATGCAATATGCGGAGTGCCGTCCGCAGCTTTGCTGAAATTAATCCATTTAAGCCACTCCGTGTGATTAATCTTGGGATAGTCCTCTCTGTAGTGGCACTCCCTGCTCTCCTTCCTTTCAATGGAGGCAAGGAGGAATAGTTCGGCACATAAAAGCATATTCATTGTTTCGTGATATTTTATGAGTTCATGCGGATCCTTTGCATACATACGTTCTGCGGCATCGGATTTGATCTCATAAATCCTGTTGAGGGCTTTTTTCAGCCTCTCTTCGCTTTTCAGCAAAGATACGTCATATGGGAATACAGCCTTCTGTATTTCCCAAAGAACTTCGGAAGGAGTTAAATCTCCTGAAATATCCAACGGCTTTTTGGCAAATTCCATTGCAAGTCTTGCCTGATCGGCATCTATCGCTACGTCCGGCGCATTTGCAAGATAACTGCTTGCCGTTTCCCCCGACCGTTCTCCAGACCACATAGCCCTTGCACTTTCAGCGCCCTTGATTTTGCCTGGATCGTGAGAAATTGTAATTCCCGCAACAAACAGACCGGGAATTTCAGTGCTGCAATCAACATTTGCCTTAACGGCTCCTATAATCCCAAAAGAATGGGCATAAAACGGATCAAGCCTTTTGGTGACATCGTGTCCTAGTTCCCCCAGACGCACTTCATTTGTCTTCTGCCAACTCCCGTCAGGCAGGAGTCCTTTCCAAAAGTATTGACCCGCAAGGGAATAGCAGAACTGAGTCCTATCCAGAAATATCGGACCCCTTCCTTCTTTGACTTCCCTTGCCATAGAGCGGGTGGAAAGGCGGACATGGGCATCCATACCGTTAACCGGATCGTATTTCCACATAAAGTCCTGATTTTTTCTGTTTAATACTCTGGCACCGAAAGCTCCAAGCAGGCTTCCGCCTTCAAGACCGTAAGCGCCGGGATCAATATCAAAAGTCAGAAATTCCATATTATTTAAGGTTGCTCCCGCATCATAGGCGAGTGCATAACCGTTTCCTGTCTGAAGCTCCATTAGGGCGTGCTGTCCGCTGAAGCTGCACTGCCCGGTTGCAATTATGACGGCTTTTGCCTTAAAAATAACACTGTTTCCGTCCACTCTATTCACCCCGGCCGCCCCTGCTATCCGGCCGTTCTCTTTAAGCAGTTGAGTTATCAATGTTTTAGAGTAATAGCGAATCCCTTTGCGTTTCAGAAGTTCGTTCAAAAGGACGCCGACTACGGCTTTTCCCAATACTAATCCGTTCCACTCGGCGCCGGCTGTTATGGAAATATATTTATTCCCGTCAGAGATTAGCCTGTGAACGGTATCATATTTCAACCCCCAACTTTGGAGTTTCTGCATTCTGGAATATGATGTGGAAAGCAGATCCTCCCACATGTCCTGACGGCTTAAATAATCTGCCCCCTTCACATATTCTTCAAGCCACTTTTCTTTGCTGTCGCTTGGATACAGAATATCAGTTGAACCAAGGGTTAGGCTTGCCGTGCTTGAATTTCCTATGCTTCCTTTATCAACCATGACAATATTTTTTATCCCCTTGTCATAAGCTGAAATCCCTGCCCAAAGACCGGCAAAACCTGTTCCGACTATCAGAAGATCCGTTTCCACCAACGCTTTGTCAGCATAACTCTCTGAAAGCACAAACTCTCCCTTAAAGTTTGAGTCAGCAGTTTCAGCCGCTTCAACCGAAGCAGGCTTTAATGCACCCTTCCCTACAGCCGCCACAGCGGCAACTCCCGCAAGAAATGTCCGCCTTGAGAGCCCGAATTTTGAAAACTTTTTCATATCTCCCTCCGAACAGCGTTAAGACCAAGAAAAAATCTGTGAACAATCCAAAATGCAACCATAAAAATCCACATACTTTTAAAAAAGACTAACTGTCTAACGCCGAGAATAAAGTAAATTATACTCAAAAGCACTGCAATATCGCATAACCAGAGAGTCCACCGCTTGGAAGTCAGGGTTAGGACGGTATACAGCAGGAATATTACAGTAACTGAAACAATCGCGCCGTTGCTAAAGTAAAGCGAATGAACTTGAAAAGTAAGAGCGCTTCCCAACATTTTCAGAAAGTCCGCGATTCCCGCAGCCCCGATCAGTTTTAAGGCGAAAGCTCCCGTGAGCAGGAATGCAATGACCGAGAGAGCCCTAAAACAATACCTTAACAGCGTAAGGTACTTCCCGCTGGCAGCAAACAGTTTTATAAAACTGTTTGTATCGGCGGCAACATTATTAGTTTTCATAAACTCCTCCATCCGATTAAAAGAATTGAAAAACTATAACATATACTATTATCTAATTTATGTTTTGAGGAAAACAATTTTTTATTTTTTTAATTTGTTTATGAAATTAATGCCCCTTTAAAATGTAGTCGTAAGCGATTATATCGCTTCTAAATTTAAGCAAGCGCCCGTGAGATACAAGCAATCCGTTGGCTTTAAGTTTGTTTAGAAAAAGTGTTACAGTCACCCTTGTTGCCCCCACCATTTCCGCCATAAACTCGTGAGTGAAACGATGTTTAAAAGTATACCAATCGTCCACAGGCTTGGATTGCTTTCGGGCATAGAGCCTAAAGAAAAACAAGAGCCGCTGGGCAGTGTTCAGAGTATTAAAGAGAGCAAAAATTTCATACAGATTTGTATTTTTATGCGCGATATAGCGCATAAGAGAGAAAAGGAGTTTTCTGTCTGCATATTCTTCAAAGTAAGAAAAAGGGAGTTCAAAAACATCCGTCCGTTCAAGGCATATCACATTTAATTTTGCAGGTTCTTTAAGGATGGACGGGGTTTCTCCGAAAGAGGAATCCGGAGTCATTAGACTGATTGCGCGGTTGGTGCCGTCAAAAGAAGAATAAATATATACGCATGAACCTGTATTTACATAATAACAGTGAGAACATTTAATTCCAAAGGTGACTATATGCTCGCCTTTATTGTATATCTTTCTTTTCCCGAACTTGGTATAAACCTCTCTTAATTCAGGCGGAGATGAGGTCTGAACAATATCCAATCTATCAAAAAGCTCCGAAAGTTCAATGGTATTATGCATACTCTCCCCTCCTCCCCTTATTTTACTTCGCCTCTGTTTATAATTTTTTGTAAATGCCGCAACTCCTCTAGAATTCACCTTTTTCAAGCATAAATCTATTCAAGGCGAGTTTCCTGTCTTTTATTGACATACCCCACTTGCGGGACGCTCGCTCTATTGCCAAATATACCACATTGAATACCGAATTGTCATCCGAAATATCTTCCGATTGTCTATCGCCTTGCGTATTACGCGGGAGATCAACTATTTTAAGATGAACCCCTCGTTTGAAACAATCATATAACTTGAAAAACTATACCGCACTTACTGGGGCTTTATTTTAATTTAACCTATTTTAAGCAGCAAATGTTTGATTTTTTCTCTTGCTTTAGGGTGAGGTTGGTTGTATATTCACCCCGTGAGCGAGAATATTCTATCATCAGTGCGAGGTTTTTCATGCAGGTAGCTGTGGACGGACCGGCTTCCAGCGGAAAAAGCACTATTTCAAAGATATTAGCCTCCGAGTTTTCCCTTATCTATCTTGATACAGGGGCGATGTATCGAGCCGGCGCATATTTGAAGTTAAAATATAAAATTATTGGAGAGCCATTTTATGAACTGCTTAGGCGGACAGATTTTATATTCGTCGGGGCGGGCAAGCCGTTTGTCTTGAAGTCCCCTAATAGGCGGGAGGATGTTTCCGCTGCGATCCGCACGCCGGAGGTAACCGCTGCTACCAGCGACGTTGCGGCGGATGGCGAGGTACGGCGAATCCTTACTGCAAAACAGCAAAAAATCGCGGAAGGTGCGGATATTATAATGGATGGGAGAGATATTGGCACAGTGGTTCTCCCCAATGCAGATATAAAATTTTTTCTGATAGCCTCTTCAGAGGAACGGGCAAGGCGGCGGACCATCGAATGGAGGGTGCAGGGCAAAAATGTTATATATGAAGATGTTTTAAAAGATATATCGGAGCGGGATAAACACGATATTTCACGGGAAAATGCTCCTCTTAAAAAAGCCCCCGATGCAAAGGAAATTGATACAACACTCTTGACAATTGATGAAGTTGTTGAGATAATGCGAGTTTGCATTAGGGAGATAGCGGGATAGTTACACATTATGGTTACTGTAGCCGCCTTTTCAGGTTTCTGCTTTGGAGTGGAGCGCGCTTTAGAACTTGTAAGAGGGGTTTGCGCTGAGGAAAAACGGGTGGCCACCTTCGGTCCAATTATACATAATCCGCAGGTAGTGGCAGCTTTGGAGAAAGAAGGAGTGCGGGAACTCTCCGCCGCTTACGAGGCGGGAAAAAGCGATACATTGATAATCCGTACCCACGGGGTTGAGAAAAAGGCGGCAGCGGATTTAAGGAAACGAGCGGGAAAGGTGATAGATGCCACATGCCCTTTTGTAGCAAAAACGCACCGACTTGCAAAAAAACTTTCACAGCACTCAACCCTGGTTATCGTGGGGGATGCCGAACACCCGGAAGTCAGGGGAACGGTGAGCAATGCTGCTGACGGAGAGTATTTTATTGTAAGCACTCCTCAAGAGGCGGCGGCACTCCCATATAGGGATGCTTACGGGGTTTTGGCGCAAACAACGCAGAATGAGGAGATTTTTGAACAGGTTTTAGCGGTTCTTAAAAACCGCTGCCGTTTGCTGACGGCGGAAAACACCATTTGTGATGCCACGCATAAACGGCAGAAAGCAGCTCTTAACCTTGCGGAAAAGGTGGATGTAATGTTGGTAGTGGGGGGGAAGAACAGCGCCAACACTTCAAGGTTATGCAGTTTGTGCCGATCAGTATGTCCCAGAAGCTACCATATTGAGAGTGAGGACGATATTGAGGATGTTTTTCTTGATGCCGAGAATATCGGGATCACTGCAGGTGCCAGCACGCCGATAGAATTTGTAAACAAAGTCAGAGATTATATATTGAAGAGGAAAAAAATGGGTAATAATACAGATTATGATGCCGGCACCGAAGAGTTGGATTTTGAAGCGCTCATTGAAGGAGAAGGCAACATCCGCCAACCGCTGAAAGGGGATACTGTAACAGGCGAAATAACCTTGATACAAGGCAATGAGGTTCTTGTAAATGTCGGGATGAAAACTGAAGGGCTTGTTGACAGAACCATCCTTCCAGAGGGAATAAAGGTTGGCGACAAGTTGGATTTTGTTGTGGAGAGTTTTAGCGGCGGACAGGGGTTTATGCGTCTTACCACCTCGGAATATTATATTGACCGTCAAGGCTCCGGGCGCGATTCTGTGGGGAAAATTGTAAAAGTTAAGATAGAGAGCAAGGTAGACAAAGGGTTTAGAGGGAAGGTCGGTGATAACGATGCTTTTGTTCCCGAAACCCATATTGACCTTCGCAGCCGTATACAGGAACCCTCTAGCTATATCGGCAAAACGCTTCCCGCCAAAATCCTCAGATCAAGTGGGACAGGACGGCATCGCTCCATTGTGGTTTCTCCGAAAGAATACCTGATTGAATCCACAAACCGCGAGCGGCAAGGCTTTTTTTCACGCCATAAAACGGGTGAAAAGGTCAAAGGGGTTGTTAAATCCGTTAGGGATTACGGCGCTTTTATCAGTCTCGGAGGGATTGACGGCTTTCTGCACAGAACCAATATATCGTGGGGGCGTCCTAAGAATGCAACAAAATACTTCCAACCGGGTGACGAGATTGAAGTGCAGATAGTGGAAATGGATGCCAAAACCGGAAAGGTTGAGGTGAGCTTAAAACAACTCCAGCCAGACCCTTGGGATTCTGTGCGAGAGCGCTATCCCGCAGGTTCTTCTTTAAAAGCATCGGTAATAGGGAGAAGGCGTAATGGTTATATCGCCGAAGTGGAGCCGGGGATTGATGCCGTAATACCCCCAGAGGAGTTTTCTTGGAATAAAAACGCCCATATTCAAATAAAAGGTGTTGTGGAAGGGCGGGTTTTGGAATATGACGACAACCACAAAAGAATCACTATCAGCGTAAAGATGATGTCAGAAAACCCTTGGATAGCCATAGAGCGTGACACTCCGGAAGGAAGTATTGTAGAGTGTACAATAAAGAGTATTACTGATTTCGGGCTTTTTGTGGATTTCGGGCAGGCTATAGACGGCTTAATCCGCAAGGGCGATATATCGTGGATAGACAAGCCGGAGGATCTTCATAAAACTTTTAAAAAAGGTGATGTTTTGGAGGCTCGAATCTTAAAAGTTGACGAGGCACGCCAACATATCAGTTTAGGGATCAAGCAGACCGGAACCAACCCTTGGAAAGAACTGTCTAAAACAGATGGTTCCAAAGGGGTTAATGTGACTGTGATTGGCGCGATGAAAGGGGGTATTGAAGTCTTAATGGAAAACGGTCTTCATGGCTTTATTCCCCAAAGCGAGCTTGATCCGGATAATCAGGAACTTGCAAACTACACCGAAGGGCTCCCTCTTAATGCGGTTGTAACCAGAACCGACCAGAAAGAGAGGAAGATCGTCCTTTCCGTTAAAAAACTCCTTGCCGAGTCTGAGAAAAAGCATACTAAGGAGATTCTTAAAAAACTTGAAAAGAGCGGTGAATCCCAATGGTATGGAAACAACGTTTTCAAGGATGTTGAGGAGAAGTTAAAGGAAAAATGAAAATCATAAGGAAAGTGTTTCAAATTCTTGTCATCCTTCTGATGATATCCCTATTTATAAGGGGAGTGGTGTTTATATTTGACGCGGACACCGGCGCCATAGATATAAACAAGGGCGATTTCATAGCGGTTTTAGAGATTAACGGAATAATAGCCAGCGCCGATGATTTCATCGGCAAAATGAAAGAGCTTTCCGAAAAAACCAACCTGAAAGGGGTGCTCCTTAGGGTGAACTCTCCGGGCGGACTTGTTACCCCAAGTCAGGAGATATACGAGTATCTTAAAACCCTTAAAATTCCCCTTTATGTTTCTATGGGAGCAACCGCCGCCTCCGGTGGGTATATGGTTGCTCTCCCGGCAAAAAAAATCTATGCCATGCCTTCCACCATAACCGGAAGTATCGGGGTTATTATGGAGATTCCCAACTATAAGCTCTTAATGGATAAAATTGGCATTACCTTTAAAACTATTAAGAGCGGCGAATTTAAGGATACAGGCAACGCAAGCCGTGATATGACGGAGGCAGAGGAAACATATTTAAGGGGAATTGTGATGGATATGTACTCACAATTTGTTCAAGCTGTCAGCGATTCCCGTGATATATCCTATGAGCAGGCGGAAGAAGCTGCCAACGGCAAAGTGTATACAGGCAAAGCCGCCCTTGCGCTTGGGCTTGTTGATGAGCTTGGTTCTTGGCAGGAAGCTCTGGAAGGGTTGAAGACGGAGATTGGCGACTCAAAGATAAAACATATGAATATAAAATATGGAGAGGAAGAGGGGTGGAAAAAGTATCTCTCACAGATTCCAACCTTATTTGGCAGAGAAGAGTTTCCACGCCCCGGTTTTTATTTTATGATGAAATTTTAACTTTAGGGAAGAGATTTGCTCAGAGAATTTCTGGAACACCGCAATGAGCTATTTTCCCGTTTTATCCCGTCTGAGGCAGCAAATGCGGAGCAAGCCTCCCGCCTGATTGCAAGGAGCTTTGAAAGTGACGGGAAGCTCTATATATGTGGAGGGGGGCTCTCGTCCCACTTTGTCCGTTATATTGCCGCCCTTTTTAACCACCATTACGCTGGAAACCGTCCGTCTCTTCCGGCAATAGCTCTTGATTCCACCTCTTTGTGCAATGATGATAATATTTTTACCCGTCAGCTTTCAGCGCTCATCACCGATAAAGATATTCTTTTCGGAGTTGCTGCCCGCCCGCCCTATGAGCCTTTGCAGAATGCCTTTCGCTCCGCTAGCGATAACGGGGCAAAAAATATCGCTCTTATAGGTTCTGGCGGCAACCGATTGAAAAATCTGTGCGATGTTTTTATTGAGGCGAACTTAAAAAACTACCTTGATATTCAGGAGATTCACATTTTCTTTTTGCACGCTGTCTGCGAAATGGTTGGGGCCCTGATGTTCAGGCAGGTTTAGATTTTCTCTTTGTTAAATGGGAAGTCCCTGTATTACCCGCATTTCCAACCTCTGGGGTGCAAGCCGAGCTCTTGCGGTATTGGAAGCCAAAGGGAATAAGCCTCTCCTAGTGATCGCCGAAGATCAAAAGCAGGCGGATCTTCTCTATAACGAGCTGACGTTTTTTAACACATCCTCCGCTGAGATACTTCTCTTCCCAGAATACGCCCATATCCCGTTTGAAAGGGTTCGAATCCGTCCGGAGATAGCAGGGTTGCGCTCTGCCGCCTTAAAAGCTATCCTTAAAAGAGATAATTATATAATAATCAGCACACTATACGGCATCCTAAAAAAGATTGCCCCCCCCGATATATTTGATAAGGCTGAAATTATCCTTGCGAAAGGTGCAGAAATCCCTCTGGAAAGGCTTGCCGGAGAGCTTGAACGCATCGGTTACCTTCCGGTTGAGGCGGTTAATGAGCCGGGAGAGTTCTGTGTGCGCGGCGGAATTGTGGATATTTTCCCTATAAATTCCTCCTCTCCGGTGCGTCTTGACTACTTTGGAAAAGAGATTGACGGGATATTTTACTACTCTCTTGAAACCCAGCGGCAGGTTTCAGAGATAAGAGAGATTAAAATATTTGCAGCGTCTGAAATTATTTTCACCGCCGCAGAGCTTCTTAAAGCTTCCATTCCAAACTCCCTTGCAGAAGATATAAGCTATTTCGGGAAGGTGGCGGGGCTGCACTGGCTGACGCATATATTTTATGAATCTCCCTCTGTTCTCCCTGATTATATACGGGGGGAATATGATCTTGTTGTTATGAAAGACGATCTTGAGGAACGGCTTGAGCGTTTTTTTATTGGTCTAGATCCTACCTTGGGCTTTGAGGGCATTGATGCAATGGGGGCGTTTGCATCGCGAAAAGAGTTTTTAAACTATATTAACGGGAGAGACTACACCCTCCTTTCAGATACCGCTCTTTTGGAGGGGGATGCCGCTCGTTATAAGAGCGCAATATCCTACTTCGTATTTGAAAAGAAGAATCCGTATCATAACCTCACAAAAGCGATTGACCTTATAAAGAAAGCGCAGGCGGACGGGTATATTACAGTTGCGGCTTTTGAAAGCGAGCGTTTTATCTCTCTTCTGAGAGATTTTTGCAGGGATCACGAGCTACCCCTTAAAGAGATTGACGCTGTTACACAGACGGAGAGGAAAACCGGAGGCAAACCTAACAAAACCGTTTATCTCTATCCTAAGCGGGTTGGCGGCGGTTTTTTGGACGAAAGAAAACGGTTTTTAATGGTGGCGGATACCGAAATATTCGGCTTTACCCGCAAAAAGAGCACCAGGGGAGCCAAGCGGGTTTGTTCCACTGCCCTCGCGGATATAACCGCCGGCGAGTATGTGGTTCATGCCAGATACGGTATAGGTGTTTACAGAGGTTTGAAACATATGGTTTTGGGGGGAGTTGACGGAGATTATCTTGAAATAGGATATGACGCTGACGAAACCCTTTACATCCCTGTGCAACAGATTCAGGAAGTTCAGAAATATATCGGTCTTGGGGGGAAGACGCCGCGCCTAAGCAGTCTGCACACTTCCGCTTGGATAAAAGCCAAAACATCCGCAAAGCGCGCTGCCGCCAAGATTGCGCAAGACCTTCTTATATTATACGCCGAGCGCAAGGCGCGCAAAGGCTTTGCCTTTCAAAACGATCCTCTGCTGACGGAAGAGTTTGAACAGCGCTTTAAGTATGATGAAACCGAAGATCAGCTTGCGGCGATTCTGGATGTCTATAAAGATATGCGGAACTCCACTCCAATGGATCGCCTTGTGTGCGGGGATGTGGGGTTCGGCAAAACCGAAGTGGCAATGCGGGCGGCTTTTCTGGCGGCAAGTTCCGATGTTCAGACAGCGGTTTTAGTTCCCACAACAGTTTTAGCGCGTCAGCACTATCTGACTTTTACGGAACGATTTAAGGAATTTCCCGTAAAGATAGATTTTGTAAGTCGCTTCCGCACCGCCTCTGAATTTAGAGATATATGCCGACGGGTTTCGGAAGGGGATATAGATATTCTTATCGGTACACATAGACTCCTTTCTAACGATCTGGTTTTTAAAAACCTCAGACTCCTTATAGTTGATGAAGAGCAGAGGTTCGGGGTTGCCCATAAAGAGAAGATTCAAGCCTTGAAAACCAATATAGATGTTCTCTCCCTGAGCGCCACCCCGATACCCAGAACTCTACAGATGTCGCTTTCCGGGATAAGAGATATGAGCGTTATTGAAACCCCGCCCGCAAGCCGCCTCCCGGTGGTGATGAAGGTTATAAAACGTGAGGAAGAGGTGGGGTTAGCTATTAGAAAAGAGTTGGAACGCGGCGGGCAGGCGTTTTACCTCCATAACAGAATTTCAGATATAGGCATAGCCGCGGCCATTGTGAAGCAATACCTTCCGCAGGCGGCGGTCCGCGTTGCTCACGGTCAAACCCACTCCAGGGAGCTTGATAAAATTTTAACTGAATTTTATCACGGAGGTATAGACGTTCTTGTTTCCACATCAATCATTGAAAACGGAATCGACATCCCCAACGTAAACACCATTGTAATAGATGATATACATACATTTGGGCTTTCACAGCTCTATCAGTTAAAGGGGAGAGTAGGGCGCTCCGACAGGCGGGGATACTGTTATCTGTATGTAAAAAACTTTGCGGAGCTCTCTCCGGTTGCAAAAAAACGGCTCTCCATTATCCAGCAGTTATCGGAGCTCGGCAGTGGTCTTAAAATCGCTATGTCGGATTTAGAGCTGCGCGGAGCAGGGGATATATTAGGCGCCGCCCAATCGGGGTTTGCCGTAAAGGTGGGATACGAGCTTTTTATAAGTATGATAGAGGCGGCGGTACACGGCTTGTCAGATGAGCACGAGAGTCCGTGCGAAATTGCAACACAGTTTCCCCACTATATTGCGGCGGATTATATTGAGGAGCCGAACATCCGCCTTGAATATTACAACCGTTTTGCGGCGGTTTCAGACAGAAAAGCCCTTGCGGAGCTTGCTGGGGAGTTAGCTGAACAGTACGGAGATCTCCGCCCGGAAACGGTAACCTTGGGGAATGTTATGCTGATAAAAAATTTGGCTGGGAAGTTGGGAATAACAAACGCAACCCTCTTAAAAAAGACGCTAAAACTTACTTTTTCTGCAAACGCCGATATTCTCCCGCAGACTCTGATAACTTTAGCAGGAGCCCGCGGTTTTCAGATTAAATTTACCAAAGAATATGAAGCCTCCCTTTCTGTTGACAAGGAGTATCCTGACTTCCCTGACCTCATTGTCGGTTTTTTGGAGAAACTTGCTGCAACAAAATAGGAATTATCCTATAATCTTGCTTGGCAAAATCAGCCGTTCCCCTTTAGCGCACAGCGTTTTTTTAAACTCTCCCAAGTAGCAGCTTGTATGATCTAATCCGTAATTTAAAAACGAAAAATCGCTCTGTTATTTCATATCTTTTTTTGAGTTATTGTATAGCAGATAACGGGATATCTCTTGAAGCCCTGATGTCAAGGTTTCATATCTGTTGAGCTCATCCTGTGTCAATGAGGCGTCCTCTTTCCAGTCTTCTGAAATATTGTCCGTTTCCCTGCGATAAAATTTACCGCTCCCTTTAAGTTGTGCGGAGTAGCATTTATTTCTGCTGATTAATACCGGCTGCAGGAATGTTCTCATAACAAACCCCCACCTGTCATTGCCAAAGGTTGGATCCAAAAGGTCTCTGCCAAGGGTAGTGTTGCGGTATCTTATCCCTGCCAGGGCGGCTATAGTGGGAAAGAGATCGATGTGCCCCCCCGCCTGCGGCATAACCTCGCCTTTGGAATACCTTTCGGGATAGTGGATTATTAAAGGCACCTGATATTCGTGCAGGCTCATGCCCTGGTAATTTTTAGGGGCAGCGGGCGACTGCTCGCTTATTCCATGATCTCCCGTTATAATAAAGATTGTATTTTCATAATACGGCGAGGAAGACGCCAAGCGAAAGAACTCTTTCACCGCGTAATCGCAAAAACGCATAGAAAGGTATTCTTCTGGCACAAAGCCGTATTTTTCAAGATAACTCACGTCAGGAAGGGTATAATCAAAATCTTTTAATCCCTTTGGAACCGTAAAAGGACGGTGGAAAGAGGCAGTCAAGATAAGTGCAAAAAAAGGAGCTTCCTCTTTTTCAAAGAGTTGGTGGGCTTCTTTCAGGAGATCAAGATCAGATACCCCCCATATATCTATCTTAGGCGACTTCCAATAACCTTCTTCCAAAATATTTATACCGGGGATGTTGTTTGTCAAAACCCCGCGTATGTTTGCCCAATTAGCATTGCCGCCCATCATAAAGTATTTTTTATAACCGTCAAACTGCTCCCAGATCGTGTATTGATCGATAGCCATAGGGTCTCTTGGGCTGGATGCAAAAAACGTGTTTCCGTCCGGAATTCCGGTTATTACGGAGTATACCGCTTTGGCCGTGGTGCGGGCGGAAGCGTAATAGTTGGGAAAATAGAGGGAGGACGAAGCAAGTTCTTTTAAAAATAGTGTTGTGGGCAGATCTTCAAACATAAAAGAGCTCTTATGGGTGGACATAGACTCCATAAGTATCAACACAACATTGGGTTTTTCCTGCAAATCCGTTCCAGCAAAGCGATCAAAGCGCAGCCCATCAACTTCTTCGCCTTTAGGTACACCTAAAAAATCTGCTACAAGCGGATAACTCTCTCTGACTTTTTACATATCATAGGCGCTGATATTGGTTTTAGGCTTTGTATCATAGATATTTTGAGCGGGGTTGAGCGCCAGGGCTGTAATTTCCGGTTTCCCCGAAAAATAAGCCTCGCTCCATCTTAACGGAAAAGCATTGGGGGCATACTGGCCATATATGAGCAGAGCGGAAAAAAAAAGAGCGGCAGTAAAGGAGAAAATCGTATCTTTTAAGCGGTTCCCGGTTGCCCTGACTGCCTCCTTCTTAAAAAGCGCTCTCTTAAAAGTAAAATAAACTATCGTTCCGATAAGGATTAAGAGCCCCGTGAGAGGGATAACAGGGTATGAACTCCAAACCACTCCCGCAGCTTCTTTTATATCTTTCATCTCTGAAAATACTGAATAATTTATCCTTGTGCTCATATAGGCATAGTGGGCAAAATCACCCATATATATAAGAAGAAGGGCAGGAATAAGGACGGTGTATAGAGCTATATATGCTGGTTTTATCCGATCAAAAGGGGATATTATGAAAACCAATAACGGTAACGCTAAGATTGCCGCGATACGCCCGTCAAAACGGATGCCGATATAAAATGCCGCTAGGATGTCAGAGAATTCTGATTGGACAAGAAACTCCCTCTGCCATACCGCAAAAGCCCCCCGCAATATCAGCTCCAAACCCCATATTATAACAAGAACCTTTAAAAAAACGAAAAAGTTATGAGTAAATTTTGGAAGAGATGGAAGTGCCATATTGCTAAATACCTGCCGTTAAAATGAGAAGCGGGACGGCAAGGGCGGCGGTTAAGGCAAAATAATCTTTTACCGCCATTCGTGGGAGCTTAAAAAATTCCGGGCTGCTCCCTCTATATCGCAAAGTCACCGCTATCTGCGCCGCATAGTAAAAGCTCCGTACGCACTGCGGTATTATTAGGGAAAAGGCTGCCTTTACGGTGTCAATTTTCCTCCCCTTTTCCCCCACTTTGGGGCGCAAACCGAGAATACGCTGAGAGTCCATAATCTTTTCAGTTTCATTCATTAATATCGGGATAAATCTTAAAG